>NZ_JPUF01000046.1 GCF_014737315.1 Treponema zioleckii
CGTAGTCGAGAGGTCTACAAGCGATAGATTTCTTCACTCCGCGATTGACCGGGAGCAGTAGATGTCTCGACTTCGCTCGACATGACAGTGCGGGACACTTTGCATGATAGAGTGAGACGCTCGACATGACAGAGTGGAATGCTCGACATGACAGAGAGAGACACTTCAGCAGGTTTAATGACCGTTTTTGTCACATCGAGCGAAGTTGAAACCACTTCATATAGTGTGAGTGTCACCTCGAGCGTAGTCGAGAGGTCTATACGCGATAGATTTCTTCACTACGCGATTGACCGGGAAGAGTAGATGTCTCGACTTCGCTCGACATGACAAAGTGAGACACTCGACATGACGGCTAGCAGTTTTTCGACGCGGATAAACACAGATAGCGCAGATTAGTCACAGATACTGAAAAATCGGAATAACTCTACAATGCCTGCCAGAACATAGTCGGAATGACCGTTTTTGTCACATCGACCAGAGTCGAAACCACTTTAAAGAGTGAGTGTCACCTCGAGCGCAGTCGAGAGGTCTATACGCGATAGATTTCTCGACTACGCTTAGGAACAGTAGATGTCTCGACTTCGCTCGACATGACAGAATGAGACGCTCGACATGACAGAGCGGAATGCTCGACATGACAGAATGAGACACTTGCATGACAGAATGGGACACTTCGACAGGTTTAATGAGCGTTTTTATCACCTCGACCGAAGTCGAAACCACTTCATATAGTGTAAGTGTCACCTCGAGCGCAGTCGAGAGGTCTACAAGCGATAGATTTCTCCAGTTCGCTATTGACCGGGAAGAGTAGATGTCTCGACTTCGCTCGACATGACAGAGCGGGACACTCGACATGACAGAATGAGACACTTCGACAGGTTTCATGACCGTTTTTGTCACCTCGACCGAAGTTGAAACCACTTCATATAGTGTGAGTGTCACCTCGAGCGCAGTCGAGAGGTCTACAAGCGATAGATTTCTCTAGTCCGCGATTGACTGGGAAGAGTAGATGTCTCGACTTCGCTCGACATGACAGTGCGGGACGCTTGGCATGACAGAGCGGGACACTCGACATGACAGAATGAGACACTTGCATGACAGAGTGGGACACTTGGCATGACAGAGCGGGACACTTGGCATGACAGAGCGGGATGCTTGGAATGACAGAGAGAGACGCTCAGTATGACGGCTAGCAGTTTTTAAACCTGCGTGAATTTTTGTAACGTGCTTATTGTTTTTTCAATGTCTTCGTCGGAATGAGCTGCGCTTATGAACATTGCCTCGAATTGGCTTGGCGCAAGATAAATGCCGTTGTCCAGCATAAAGTTAAAATATTCCGCATAACGTTCCGTGTCGGAAGAGCTTGCCGTTTCGTAATTTGTTACAGGCTTTGCCGTAAAAAATACACTCATAAGCGAGGCGATGTTGTTCACGCAGACCTGCTTTCCGAATGCATTTCTGTATGCGGTTGCAAGGCGGTTTGTTTTATCTTCGAGCGCGCTGTAAATTTCCTTGTGGCTTGCAAGATACTCAAGCGTAGCCAGTCCTGCCGCTACAGAAACCGGGTTTCCGCTCAGCGTGCCCGCCTGATAAACAGAGCCCAAAGGCGAAACCTGCTGCATTATCTCGCGGCGACCGCCATACGCTCCGACTGGCATTCCGCCGCCAATGATTTTTCCGAGGGTAACGAGATCTGGAGTGATTCCGAAACGCTCAGAGGCACCGCCTGGTGCGAGTCTGAATCCTGTAATCACTTCATCAAAAATAAGGAGTGAGCCTTCGCGTTTTGTTATGTCTCGTAAAAATTCAAGAAAGCCATTTTGGGGCAGAACAACGCCCATGTTTGCGGCTACAGGCTCCACAATAATGGCCGCCACTTCGCCTTTGTTCGCTTCAAAAAGGCGTTTTACGCTTTCTTGGTCGTTGTAAAGGGCTACGAGTGTGTCTTGCGTGCAGCCTTTTGGAACTCCCGCACTGTCTGGTGAAGCACATGTAAGGGCTGCGCTCCCGGCTTTTACGAGCAGGCTGTCCGAGTGTCCGTGGTAGCATCCCTTGAACTTTATGATTTTGTTCCGACCAGTGTACCCGCGTGCGACTCTTATTGCACTCATCACGGCTTCGGTTCCGCTGCTTACGAGTCTGAGCATTTGAATTGGCGGCATAAGAGACGAAACGAGATGTGCAAGCTTAACTTCGCCTTCTGTTGGTGCGCCGTAGCTCAGTCCTTTTACCGCCGCTTTTTGTACGGCTTTGACCACGGCCGGAAAAGCGTGCCCCAAAAGGGCTGGTCCCCAGGTGCAAACGTAGTCAATGTACGTGTTTCCGTCAGCATCGGTAATCTTGCTGCCATTTGCACTTTTTATAAAACGCGGAGTCCTGTGAACGGCTCTGTATGCCCGAACCGGGCTGTTTACGCCACCCGGCATTAGAGTCTGTGCTTTTTCGAACAATGAAATGGATTTTGATTCTGTCATTTTATTCACTCTCCTTTAGCCAAAAAGCCACATCGAGCGCATGATACGTGATGATGATTTTTGCTCCGGCTCGCTTCATTGCAATCATGTTTTCCATTACGATTCTTTTTTCGTCTATAAAACCTGCCTGAGCTGCTGTTTTGACCATCGCATATTCACCGGAAACGTTGTAAGTTGCAATCGGAAGGTCAAATCGTTCTCTTGCCTCTTTTACAACATCAAGATAGGCAAGGGCCGGCTTTACCATTATAAAGTCCGCGCCTTCGGCAATGTCGGCTTCAATTTCGCGCATGGCTTCGCGTCCGTTCGAAATGTCCATTTGGTAAGATTTTCGGTCCCCGAATGCAGGGGCGGAGTGTGCCGCGTCCCGGAACGGCCCGTAGTAGGCAGAGGCGAATTTTGCGCTGTACGCCATAATCGCGCGGTCTTCAAAACCATTTTCGTCAAGGGAAGCCCGGATTGCCGCCACTCGTCCGTCCATCATGTCGCTTGGGGCTATAATGTCGGCTCCGGCCTTTGCAAGGCTCACGCTCATCTTTGCGAGCAGCGGAAGCGTCGGGTCGTTCAGAATGACTCCTGCTGGCGAAATTACTCCGCAGTGTCCGTGACTCGTGTATTCGCACAGGCAAACGTCCGCAATTACAAGCAGATTCGGGTAGTCTTTTTTAATCAGTCGTATTGCTTCTTGCACGGCTCCGTTATCGTCGTAGGCGGAAGATGCAATTTCGTCTTTTTTTTGAGGAATTCCAAAAAGAAGCACCGCAGGAATCCGAGCGGATTGAACGCGGTCGAGTTCTTCGGAAAGTTTATCTACCGAAAACTGAAAGATTCCTGGCATGGATTCAATCGGATTTTTGAGTCCTTTTCCTTCAATCACAAAAATCGGGTATACAAGGTCGCTTACAGAAATTGTAGTTTCACGTACAAGGCTTCGCATCGTTTCGTTCACTCTGAGTCGGCGAAGTCGGGTAAAATTCAGTTCATTCATTTTTTGTCTCCAGAAATTGATTTTATTATTCCGTCCGCATTGTAGTTGCTGGCGGTGAGTATTTTGTTTGAAAGTGAAAGTTTTGTGCACCATTTTCCGACGGTTTCGGCTGTTTTTTCGCCGATGCAGACAAATTTGCATTCTGCGTGGAGTCGGTTTTTTTCAATCTCTTTTATTTCCTTAAGTTCGTAAAATCGTTCAAAAAACGCACTGGCACCAGAGGAACTTGCAAAAGTGATGTAATCGAGCGCGTCGATTTGTTCGAGCAAGGAATCAATTTGTGCTGAATCTTTTTGAATCGAATAAATCGGAATGTCAGAGAATTGAATTCCTTCTTTTTTTAAGATTTCCGCAAGGTCTTCCGAGCCTTCTTTTGCCCTGAGCGCGCAGATTTTTCCGCGGGGAGATTTTTCGTTTTTTAGCCGGGCCGAAAATCCTTTTGCCATGTCCAAAACCGTGTAGCGTTCAGGAACGTAATCCGCCGCAAAGCCGTATTCTTTGAGCGTGTTTGCAGTTCCGCTTCCCACGACGCAGAATTTAAGGTTTGAAAGTGAGCGAAAATCCGTTCCGCGTTTTTTTAAAAGTCTAAAAAAATCGTGAACGCCGTTTGTGCTCGTAAAAATAATCCAGCTGATTTCTGAAATCGGCGGCAACAGCGGATCTGCTTGAGAGTCGCACACGACTTTTAGGAACGGTGCGCAGTAAACTCGTGCGCCAAGGTCTTTTAGCGGTTTTGAAAGTTTTTTTGTAAAAGAGCTTGTTCCGGTAATGCCGACTCGTGTGCCATTTAAGGGAAGTTTTTGGCTCGTAAAATTGAACTGTGCGACTTTGCCCACGCAAATTACCGCAGGATTTGAGACTCGTTCCCGCTCTGCAATTTTTGTAATCGTGGAAAGAGTTCCGTTCGTGCGGCGTTCATGCACCGTTGTGCCTTGTTCCACGATTGAGACTGGCGTGTTTGGATTCATTCCGCCTTTTAGTAAGCCCAAAGTGATTTCTTTTAGGTGTGAAACTCCCATCAAAAAAACGAGAGTTCCGTCAATCTTTGCGTACTGGCTGAACCTGTCTTCTGCGGATTCTGTTCCGCTTTCGCAAAGATTTTCTTGCGTGTGCCCGGTAATCACCGTAAAGCTTCGTGCCACTTTGCGCTGTGTTACGGGAATTCCTGCCGATTCGAGGGCCGCGATTGCCGAAGTGACTCCCGGCACAATCTGATACGGAATGCCGTTTTCTTCCAGAGCCTGGGCTTCTTCGCCGCCCCGCCCGAACACGAACGGATCTCCGCCTTTTAGGCGCACGACTGTTTTTCCTAAAAGTGCTTGCTGAATCAATATGTCGTTTATGTCGCTCTGGCTTGCGCTGTGCTTTCCGAGCATTTTTCCCACAAAGATTTTTTTGCAGTCAGTTTTTGTTTCGCCCAAAAATGCAGGATTTGCAAGCGCGTCGTAAACGAGCACGTCGCAGTTTTTTATAAGCTCCTGCGCGCGGATTGTGATTAGCCCAGTGTCGCCGGGGCCGGCTCCAACAAGATAGACTGTTCCTGCTGTGATTTTATTCATAAGTCTTCTCCAAAAGTTCGTCTGCAAGTGCAAAAAGTCGCTTTTCTTCGAACTGTTCCCCGATTTCGCCTGTTATGCTTTTGCGAACTGGCTTTCCGTCCCGTTCTTCTAAAAGCGTAATCGTCATTTTGCTTCCGCTGATTTTGCTGAAAACTGCCGTCGGTTCATGGCAGCCGCAACCGAGTTTAAAAATCAAATACCGTTCGGTTTTGAATTCTGCGAATGCGGTTTTGTCGTTGCAGACCGAAAGAAGTTTGTTCAACGCTTTGTCGGTGGGCTTTGCCGGGTCTGTGATTTTTCTGCATTCAACTGCGATGATTCCTTGCCCGCCTGCCGGAAGCATTTGCTCAAATTCCAACGGCTGAAAGAACGGTTTTTTTTCGGTTGAATCGGAGGAATCTTCGTTTTTGTTTTCGTCCCAGAGTCCGAGTCGTTTTAGCCCTGCCGCAGCAAGAATGATTGCGTCGTATTCTCCGTTGGAAAGTTTTAAAAGCCGTGTGGGAACGTTCCCGCGTAAAATCTTGCAGGCACAGTTCGGGAACATCGCTTTGATTTGAAGCTCGCGCCGTGGGCTGCTCGTTCCGACAACGAACGCTTCGCTTGAAGTTTCCGCCACTTTTTTTGTTTCTTCGTTCCGCCATACAAGAACGTCCCGCGGGTCTTCCCGTGGAAGCGTCATTGCGATTGTAAGTCCGTCCGGGAGCTGAGCCGGCAAGTCTTTTGCGCTGTGAACCGCAAGGTCAATTTCCCGATTTGAGAGCGCGTCTTCAAATTCCGTAACGAACGCACCTTTTCCGCCAAAGTCCGCGAGTGCCGTTTTTAGATTCTTGTCTCCGGCAGTCTGTTTTTTTACGATTTCTATTTCAGTTTCTGGAAATTTTGATTTTAGCGATTCTGATACAAGTGCCGTCTGGACTAGGGCTAGTGCGCTTTGCCGCGTGCCGATTTTTATACATTTTAATTCGTTTGTTTCTTTCATAATTTTATTGCCTCGTTGTATGCCGCATCGTTTGCGGGGCTTTTTCCTTTTGCAAGTAATTCTTCACGAATTTTTGCCGCTTTTTCAAGTTTTTCGCCGGCGTTGAGTGGTAAAAAATCTTCCACCGATTTTCGGACGTTCCGTGCGAAGGCAGGGCTTTTTCCGCCGGTTCCGATTCCTACGACAAGTTCCCCGCGCCGCACCAAAGCCGGAAAATAAAAATCGCACAATTCTGGAATATCGACCACGTTCACCGGAATGTGCATTTTTCGGCAGGCAGACGCAACTTTTTTATTGCAGTCTGAATCATTCGTGGCCGCGATGACTAGCGACATTCCTTCAACATCATTTTCTTCAAAAAATCGTTCAAAAATCTGAATCTGGCAAGTCTGTTCTGAATCGTTCTGAGAATTTTTTAGCGTTCGGATTTCCTCGCTGATTTTTGGGGAGACAACTGTTATTTTTTTTGCGTATTCTGAAAGCTGGTCGATTTTTCGGCTTGCGACTTTGCCTCCGCCCACAACGAGACAATTTTTTAATTCAACAAAAATCGGAAAAAATGCCATTTTACTCCTCTGATTCGTGCAGGTTTTCGTTCATGCGATGCCAGATTCCCATGAGAACTGCAAGTTCGTCTGCCGTAGCCATGCGGCGCATTTCGTACAAAAACTGCATTCCGTTTTTGTTTTTGATTTTAAGACCAAAATCTTTTACAAAATCAATTTTGCTGTGAAAAAACAGTTCTTTTACCGTTGAGTCCAGCTCTTCGTTCAGAATGTCAGCTGCTTTTAACGTGCCTTCTTTTTTTTGCAAGTTGTGCTCTTTTGCGATTGCGGTAAAGCAGTCGATGTTTTTGAGAGTGAAGTTTTCTTCGTTCGAGAGTGCCGGGTCAATGTCGTTGGGAACTGCAAGGTCTATAAAAAGCCGTGGCTTCTGCGATTTTATAGCCTTCATCGTGTCTTCGTAGCTTACTGTGCAGTGCGGACTTCGGGTTGCGCTCACGACTACATCGCTCTGCTCAAAAAAATCGTAGCGTTCGTCGTAGGCGATTTTTGTGACTTGATTCAGTTCCGGGAGCGGGTAGTGATGCCGAACCGTTGCCAGCACTTGGATTCCCGCCCGTTCTGCAAGGTCGCGCACCACGAGCGAGCCGGTCTGCCCGGAAGCGCCGATTACGAGCGCCGTGATTGGCTTGTTTTGCGAGAACGACAAAATCTGTTTTACGGCCAGCGTCGCGATTGATTCCGTCGTTTTGGAGAGGTTCGTTTCGGTTTTTATTCGCTTTGCCGCGGAGAGCGCGCGTTGAAAAACTGTGTTCAAGAGAAAATCCGTTTGCCCCGCGTTGAATGCCGTTTTGTAGGCTTCTCTGAGCTGACCTAAAATCTGGTTTTCGCCTAAAATCATGCTGTCGAGTCCGGCGGCTACCGAAAAAAGATGTTTTAGCGCATCTTTTCCAATAAATGAATGTGAGTATTTTCGGAGAATCCTAACGTCTTTTTCCTTTGCCTTTGCGATTCGTTCCTGCAAGTTAGGAACGGTTTTTGCGTCCGCACCGGCGTTTTTTGGGAGAGAAACGTAGAGTTCAAAGCGGTTGCAAGTTGAGACAAGCACCGCGCCGTTCACGAACGTGCCGCCCGATTTGTCGCAGAGCGAAGCACAAAAAGATTTCGCCTCAGTTTCTGAAAATGCAAATTGCTTTCGGATATCAATTGAGGCATTTTTATGATTAAGACTTATGCACAGTAATGAAATCATGTTTTAATTCTGGGAGTTAAAAAAGATGTATCTGACTTCCTCTCTTTTTATAGGAATTCCGAGTTATGTACAAGGTAAATTCATAATGCTGAAATTCCTTGTAAAACGAATCTTAAATAACAGGTCATTCTGAGCGTCTCACTCTGTCATGTCGAGCATCCCGCTATGTCATGTCGAGCATCCCGCTATGTCATGTCGAGCATCCCGCTCTGTCATTCTGAGCGTCTCACTCTGTCATGTCTGAGCGTTCCACTCTGTCATGTCGAAGTGTCTCACTCTGTCATGTCGAGCGAAGTCGAGACATCTACTGTTCCTAAGCGGAGTGAAAAATCTATCGCTTGTAGACCTCTCGACTGCGCTCGAGGTGACAAAAACGGTCATAAAACCTGTCAAGCATCCCGCTCTGTCATTCTGAGCGTTCCACTCTGTCATGTCGAGCGAAGTCGAGACATCTACTGTTCCTAAGCGGAGTGGAGAAATCTATCGCTTGTAGACCTCTCGACTACGCTCGAGGTGACAAAAATGGTCATTAAACCTGTTGAGGTGACAAAAACGGTCATTAAACCTGTCGAGGTGACAAAAACGGTCATTAAACCTGTCGAAGTATTCCACTCTGTCATGTCGAAGTGTCTCACTCCGTCATGTCGAGCGAAGTCGAGACATCTACTGTTCCTAAGCGGAGTGAAGAAATCTATCGCTTGTAGACCTCTCGACTACGCTCGAGGTGACAAAAACGGTCATCGAGGTGACAAAAACGGTCATTAAACCTGTCGAAGTGTTCCGCTATGTCATGTCGAATGTCCCACTCTGTCATGTCGAGCGAAGTCGAGACATCTACAGTTCCTAAGCGGACTGGAGAAATCTATTGCTTGCAGACCTCTCGACTGCGCTCGAGGTGACAAAAATGGTCATCGAGGTGACAAAAACTGTCATTAAACCTGTCGAGGTGACAAAAATGGTCATTAAACCTGCCGAAGTGTCGAAATGGCAGTTAGCTTTTTTTTGCAATCAAGATTTTTAATCACGAGTGTTTTTGATTGCGCTCAACTACCAAATTTCGGCACTAAATCACCAAATTGGTGAAACTTGGCATTCAGGCTAATTAGCATTCCTTTTGTTAGTTTGTGTTGAACAATGCTGTAGAAAGGTATCTGTCTCCAGAATCCGGTAAAAGGACTACGATTGTTTTTCCTGCGTTTTCTGGTCTCTGCGCAAGAATTTTTGCGGCTTTTAAGGCGGCTCCAGAAGAAATTCCCACAAGAATTCCCTCGCTTACAGCAAATGCTCGTCCTTCTTCAAAAGCGTCTTCGTTTTCGATTGGGAGAATTTCGTCGTAGATTTTTGTGTTCAAAACATCTGGAACGAATCCCGCACCGATTCCCTGAATTTTGTGCGCTCCCGCTGTTCCTTTAGAAAGAACTGGGCTGGTTGCTGGCTCTACGGCAACTACTTTAATAGAAGGATTTTGTGATTTTAAGTATTCTCCAACACCCGTAATCGTTCCGCCGGTGCCAACGCCCGCAACAAAAATATCAACTTTGCCGTCTGTCTGCTTCCAGATTTCAGGGCCGGTTGTTCTTTTGTGAGCGGCTGGATTTTCTGGGTTTACGAACTGACCCAAAATGACTGCGCCAGGAATTGAATTTTTGAGTTCCTCGGCTTTTTCGATTGCGCCTTTCATGCCTTTTGAGCCGTCTGTAAGAACAAGTTCTGCTCCGTATGCTTTAAGAAGATTTCTTCGTTCAACGCTCATGGTTTCTGGCAACGTAAGAATCGTTCTGTATCCTTTTGCCGCTCCGACCGCTGCAAGTCCAATGCCAGTGTTTCCGCTTGTTGGCTCAATGATTGTTGAACCGTGTTTTAAAGTTCCGTCTTTTTCTGCTTTTTCTATCATTGCAAGTGCAACTCTGTCTTTTACGCTTCCTGCAGGATTCAAATATTCCAATTTTGCGAGGATTGTTGTGTCTGTAATACCAGCACTTTTTGTGTAGCCGTTAAGCTTTAAAAGTGGTGTGTTTCCGATTAATTCTACTGCGCTTTGTTTAATGTCTGCCATAATAAACTCCTGTAAAACCTACTGAAATAATAGGTTTATAATATTTATATATTCCTACTCTGTCAATAGGATTTGTAGAAAATATTAGACTCAAGTTCGAGTTGCAAAGCTAGACCAAAAATCTGCTTTGGCGGTAGCGAAAACTGAGTACTGGCTTTTTTTAATCTTTTATTAATCTTAATTTTATCTGTTCATGGGCGGTTTATCGTGTTACAATGGTTACGTTCACGTTTACGAGGCAACTTTTGAAAACGCAGTCAAGCTCAACATCAAAAAAACTCAGCATTCGCGCTCGCCGTATCATTCTTTCGATTTGCGGCATTTCTATAAATGTGCTTTTGTCGTTTTGTATGTGCAGGCTGGGTTTTCCGCTTTTTTTGGATACGCTCGGAACGATTGCTGTGGCCGCCATTAATGGCTTTCTTTTTCCCGGAATTGTGACTGCGGTGGCGACAAATGTTATCTGTGCCTTATTTTATGCGCCTTCAATCTATCTTTCTTTTTTTAATGCCGTAATTGCAATTTGTACGGTGATTTTTCTGCGTTTCGGGTGCTTCAAGAGTTTTGTGCGGACTTTTTTGTTTGTCGTAATCACGGCTCTCATTTCCGCACTTTCGGTCACGTTTGTTCAGTATAGATTTTCGGAGGAGGCCGGTCTTATTGCGGAGAGCGCTCACACGTTTGCCACTGCGGCTTCGATTCCATATCTTCTTTCGTTGGCTCTTGCTAATTTTCTTTTGTATCTTCTTGAAAAAGGGTTTATCAGCGTTTTTATTATTGTTCTGCTCACGGTTGCTCCCAAAAATTTTCTTGATTTGTTTGAAGAGGAATGCTGGCGGCGGTATATTTATTCTAGCACGGCAGCCGACGGCATTAATTCGGCGCGTAGCGATATAAAAAAGCCCCTTCATACTCGGATTGCCGCTAATTTTGTGGTTACATCCCTGGTTTTTATCGTTCTTACGAGCGTTATTGCGTTTCGCCTGTATTTTAACAATGCAAAAAAAGAAAAGACTGAGAATGCGCTGACTTGCGTAAAAATCGCCTCAAGTTTTATTAACCCCGATAAAGTTGATGATTTCATTCGGCGTGGAAGAAATGCTCCTGGCTACAAGGATGCGGAAAATCTTCTGTACGATGCATGGCTTGCTTCGTCGGTGACTTATCTGTACGTGATTCAAAATGAGAGCGACGGGGCGAGATTCGTTTTTGACATTGTGGGCGAAGGTTCTTCCAAAAAGTGGGTTCAGCCTGGAACTCTCGTTCCGTATGGCAAGGAAATTGAACCTTTTGTTAGTGACCTTTTGCAAGGAAAAGAGTTTTCGCCGGTTGAAACGAAGTCCGATTTTGGCTGGCTCTTGTCGGTTTGCAAGCCAATTTTTGACAATTCCGGAAAATGTGTCTGCTACGTGGTGGCGGATGTTTCGCTGGATTATATTTCTAGCCACATGGGGAGTTTTGTTATAAAAATCCTGTTGATTATGGCAGGATTTTTTATAGTCATTATATCCTATGAAATTTGGACTACAGGGCTTACGACTTCGTATCCGATAAGTGCCCTTGCAGCCTGCCTTGACCGCTTTGCGGATTCAGATGAAGACTTGGAGACTCTTGAAGCGAATGTGCGTTTTATCCGTTCGCTCAATATTCAGAGCGGGGACGAAATTCAAAAATTGTACGACGCGCTTTGCCGTATGACTCTGAGCCAGTCCGAGCAGATTCGGGATATTCGCCGTCTTTCGGAGTCCACTCTAAAAATGCAGGACGGACTTATCGTTACGATGGCCGATATGGTTGAAAACCGCGACTCTGATACCGGCGCGCATATTCAAAAGACCGCGGCCTACGTAAAAATCATTGTTGAGGGGCTAAAGGCAAAGGGCTATTACGCGCAGAAAATCACTCCAAAATTCATTTCGGATATTGTTCGCTCGGCTCCGCTTCATGATGTGGGAAAAATCAACATTCCGGACAATGTTCTTAACAAGCCCGGAAAACTTACGGACGAAGAATTCGCGGTTATGAAAACTCACACCACCGCAGGAAAAATTATCCTCGAAAAAGCAATCAGCACTGTGCAGGGCGAAAACTACTTAAAGGAAGCCCGGAATATGGCGGCTTACCATCACGAACGCTGGGACGGGAAGGGCTATCCCGAAGGTCGGCACGGCGAGGTGATTCCTCTTTCTGCCAGAATTATGGCGGTTGCCGATGTTTTTGACGCGCTCACTTCTCCTCGCGTGTACAAGCCGGCCTTTCCGATAGAAAAGGCTCTCGCAATTTTGCAAGAGGGCAATGGTACTCAGTTTGACCCAAAATGCGTGGAAGTGTTCATGGATGCGCTGCCTGAAGTTCAGAGAATCTTAAAAAAATATAATCAGCCTCGTGGCTTATAGGAGGGAACGTGCTTTTACAGAAAATTCTTGCAACGTTATGTTTGCTGGCTTCTGGATGTGCTTTTGCGGAACCGTTGGGCGTTTCTTCTTTTCTTTCTGAGGAATCCGCAAAAATCGGCGGTGGCTATGCCGTTACAAAGCAGATTTCTGGCGTGGGCTACACTTGCGAGCTGTACGACGCGTCCAACGGGCTTCCCACATCGGATGCAAATTACATTATGAGTGCTTCTGACGGTTCAATTTGGATTTGCGGCTACAGTGGCGTTATCCGCTACGACGGGACTGTTTTTGAGCGGCTTCCGGCCACGAACGGACTTACAAGCGGACGCGTGCTTTTTCAGGACAGCAAGAATCGTATTTGGATTGGTACTAATGACAACGGTGCAGTAATGCTTTCAGACGAAAAAATGCGTCACTTCACATACAAGGACGGTCTTACGTCTTCTTCCGTGCGAGGATTTGCCGAAGACTGGCAGGGGAATATTTTTATTGCGACCACGGCCGGGCTTGCCTATGTAAATCCGAACGCGCTTTTGTACAGGCTTCCAGACAAAAGGCTCAACGAGGAGACTATTTTAAAACTTGATTCCGATTCAAAAGGCACTGTCTACGGAATCACAAAAAAAGGCGTTGTGTTCGCAATTGAAAACATGCGGACAAAGGCGGTCTATAAAAGTTCCGACATTTCTTCAGAACTTATTACGACGCTAATGGCAGATCCAAAAGAAGCAGGAAAGGTTTATCTTTGCACTTCTCTTGGTTCTGTGTACCACGGAAAATTCGGGCAACGCACATCGGAAATGGAAAGAATCGACGTGACGGCTCTTGGGCACATAAATTCAATAAGCTATAACTGCGACCGAATCTGGATTTCTTCGGCAAGCAGCATAGGCTACCTTGACGAGTCAAATGTGTTCGTGCCAGTGCCGGATATTCTGCTTCACAGCTCAATCGAAATGATAACGGCGGACTATCAGGGAAACATCTGGATGTGCTCGTCCCGGCAAGGCGTTATGAAAATCGTTGCGGACAATTTTTTGAATCTGACAAAAGCTGCAGGTCTTCCTTCGGAAACTGTGAACGCAACTTGCCTGCACGACGGACTTTTGTATGCCGGATGTGACACAGGCCTACGAATCATCGACAAAGAAAATCATGCCGTTCAGAACGCACTTTCTGCCTACATTGGAAACAGCCGTATACGAAGCCTTCTTGAAGACCGCAAGGGAAATCTTTGGGTGGCGACTTATACGAACGCTCTCGGTCTCGTGTGTTTTTCTCGTGACGGTCAAATTTCGTCTTTTACAAAAAAAGAAGGAATGCTGAACAACGAAATCCGTTGTATTGCCGAGGCTTTTGACGGAAGCATTGTCTGCGGAACGAACGACGGACTTGCGATTATAAAAGACGGAATTGTCGTTAGGACTCTAAGCACTCAGGACGGCATAAAAAACACCGTGATTCTGACAGTTGAAGAGGACCGCGGAACCGTGTATGCAGGAAGCGACGGCGACGGAATCTATATGATAGACTTGCGTTCCTCGGAAATCCGTCGTATCGGGCGGGAAGCGGGACTTACCAGCGACGTCGTTATGCGCATAAAAAAAGACAATAAACGCGGTATTTTCTGGCTTGTTACTTCGAATTCCTTGCAATACATGAAGGACGGCGTTGTAAAAGAAATAAGCACTTTTCCTTACAACAACAACTACGACCTTTACATAAACGGGCATGATGATGTTTGGGTTCTTTCATCTTACGGAATTTATGCCGTAAGCGCGAAAGACTTGCTTTTAGACAAAGTGGAAGATTTTCAGCTTTACACCATTGCGAACGGACTTCCGAGCGCAATAACAGGAAATTCGTTCAGCGTGCTCGACGCGGACGGTGTGCTTTACATTGCCTGCCGAGAAGGCGTTACCCGCGTGAACATCAATCACTACTTTGCACAGAATGCAGAGATAAAAGCTTCTTTAAGTGCAGTGTATTGTGGCGAGCAAAAAATCAGTCCTGATGCGAACGGAACTTTTACATTGCCGTCTTCAAAAGACCGTATTCGTTTTGTGGCTTCGGTAATGGACTACACAATGGCGAATCCGCTGGTGCACTTGTTTTTGGAAGGCGCGGACGACGAAGGAATCACGGCTTCAAGAAAATCCCTTCCACCGCTTGAGTACATTGGACTTTTTTACGGAAAGTACACTTTCCACATTCAGGTTCTTGACCACAGCAAAAAGCACGTTTTGTTCGACAGAACTTTTGACATCATAAAAAAGCCTCGAATCTTTGAGATTCTTCTTGTTCGAATCATTCTGTTCTCGCTCCTCGTGGGTGGGGCGTGCGTTATCGTTTGGCGAATTATGAAGTCCACGGTAATTGCCCGGCAGTACACGCTCATCCGGACGGCAAGGGAAGATGCCGAGCAGGCGAACCGCGCAAAAGCCCGATTCCTTTCAAATATGTCTCAAGAAATCATTACGCCTATAAATACGATTATGTGCATGGACGAGATGATTCTTAGGGAAAATGCGAAAGACGTTCCGAAGCATTATTTTCTTTCAATGACGAATTACGGAATGAACATTCACCGGGCGGCAGACTCACTTTTGACTCTTGTAAACGACCTTCTTGAAATGTCAAAAATTGAATCCGGAAAATTCAGCCTTTCAGAAAGCGAATACAACGTAAAAGCTCTCTTGCGCTCTGTCGTGATTCCGATTCGCCTAAAAAGTGCCGAAAAAAAACTCGTCTTCGACGTGTCGGTTGACCCGCTGCTTCCGAGCAGGCTCTACGGCGACGTGGGAAAAATCAAGCAGATTCTTTTGAATTTGCTCACTAACGCCGTAAAATACACCGACGAAGGAAGTTTTAGCCTTACGGTCAGCATGGAAAGCCGCACGAACGACCGTTGCGATTTGTGCATTTACGTAAAAGATACCGGCAAAGGCATAAAACTTGAAGAAGTTGAAGGCTTGTTCGACGCTTACGGCTTGGTCGAAAAAAAAGTGAACGAAACTCACGCAAAAATTGGGCTTGGCCTTGACATCTCCCGAAAGTTTGCCGAACTCATGGGCGGAGTTTTGGTCTGCAAAAGCGAACTCGGAAAAGGTTCTGAGTTTATTTTTACCCTGAGCCAGAAGATTGTTGACCAAACTCCGGCAGGCATTTTTACCGAAGCTGACGAAAGGGCAGTCCGTGGCCCGTACATTCCGCAGTTCATCGCCCCTGATGCCGACGTTCTTGTGGCGAGCGAGAATCCCGTAACGCGGGCGGTAATAGAAAGTCTCTTAAAGGCAACGAAAGTTTTTGTTACCACCGCAAAAAACAGGCAGAATTTTATCGACAAAATCCGGGAGAATTCGTTCAACATTGCGTTTATCGACCAGCAGTTCTTTGAGCATGACGAAGAGAAACTGAGCGCGCTTTCCGCAAAAATAAAGCAGTTTTCTCCGTCGCTCCCGGTCTACATTTTTACGGAAGACGCAACTGAAAGCGAATCGCATTACATTGAGAATGGCTTTAAGGGAACGCTTCCGCTTCCTGTTGACAGCGGACTTTTGGAGCGGACGATTATGCGCTCCCTTCCCCGCGAGATGATGGAGATTCCAGATTTGCGTGAGCTTATCGCTGACCTTAGCGAACTCCCGGAGAATTTTAGGTGGCTCTACAAAATCAAAGATATTTCCGTGGAAGAAGGAATTAAGAATTCTGGCTCCATCGGACATTTTGTGTTCAGCGTGCAGCTTTTTTACGACACTATTGAATCGTATACAAATGATATTGAGGAAGCCTACAGGGCTGGTGATTTTGAATTATATCGTGCGAAAAACGGAATTATGCGCACCTCGGCTCATGTTGTCGGTGCAATGTCGCTGTTTGAACTTTCCTCAAAGATTGAAGAAGCGTTCGGGCAATCCGACAAGCTTTTTGTAAGCTCGCATACCGATGAACTGCTTTCTTTGTGCAGAACTATAAAAGAAGAACTTTCGCCGCTGTCGCAAGAAGGACGAAAAAACGGGGAGGAACATGTTTAATTTTATCAGACAGAATCAGCTGGACATAATGCTTTTCCTCTGTGGCATGTGCACGGCAATGGCCGCCATGCTTTTTATAACGAAGTTCCTGCCACGAAAACGCCGCTGGATTTTAATCTGCATGGAAATAGAAGCGACACTTCTCCTCTTTTTTGACAGGCTTGCCTACATTTACGCGGGAACTCCGGGGGCGGTCGGCTACATTATGGTGCGGCTCTCAAACTTTATGGTCTTTTTTATTACCGGCGGAATCGTGTTCATTTTTAATCAGTATCTGATTGACCTTTTGACGAGCGAGGCAAAACTTAAAGTCATTCCCCGTCGGCTCACCTTTGTGGGAATTGCGTCGATTATTGAAATGCTTTTGGTAATCCTGAATGTTTTTCTCGGATTTTATTATAATTTTGACACCACAAACCGCTATCACCGCGGAAGTGCTTTTCTTTTCTGTTATATTGTTCCTATTTTTTGCCCGATATTG
Source organism: Treponema zioleckii (assembly GCF_014737315.1). GTDB lineage: Bacteria > Spirochaetota > Spirochaetia > Treponematales > Treponemataceae > Treponema_D > Treponema_D zioleckii. Next base: position 16,723 of record NZ_JPUF01000046.1, read on the forward strand.
CAGTTTTCTGCCATTCACAAATATCGCCGTTCCTTCAGTCATTTTATTTACGCTGCGATTTTTTTGTACATCTTTGCCCCGATTGTAATGGGAATCATTCAGATTTTTGCCTACGGAATCTCGATTGTTAACATGGCGATGGTTCTGGTTTCGGTTTTCCTGTACTTTTTTACTTATCTTGACATCAATGCCGAAGCCGAAAAAGCTCATTCCCTTGAAATTCAGCTTTTAAAAAGCGAGCAGCAGAGCATGGAAATGCTTTTTGGAGAGGCTGCGAGCGCTTTTGTAAATGCACTGGAAAAACAGACAAAAACTCCGCTGGGGCATTCCGAGCGCAACGCACAGATAGCCCGCCGAATTGCTCGCCTATCTGGCAAACGGGATGAAGAGTGTGACAAAATCTATTATGCGGCCCTGCTTTCGGATGCGGGGGCCGATTCACTTTCGTACATTCACGCTTATCCTTTTTTGAGCGAGACTGTCAGCCACGCAGAAGACCGCTACGACGAACACGGGGCGGGCATTCCTGAATATGCGCGGATTCTCGCGGTGGCAAAAGAATACGAGCGGATGACTTCTGACAACGCCGTTCCTCGGTTTATCGTGCGCGAAAAGTTTATTCGGGAAGCTGGCGCAAAATATGACCCTATTTTTTCTCAGATTGCAGTGCGAATGATGTATTCAGAAACAAACAGCCAGGATATAATCGAAAATGTGCGTAGAGTGGCGCCGGAACTTGTGAGCCAGGCTTATCGGGAAAGCGTTACGGTGGGAATTCCTGTTTTGCAGGCCGAAAAAGAAATTTCTTTTGAATGTGCGTCGATTGACTCCGAAAATCCATTTTCACTTCCGTCTCTCATTCTTTTTGATTCCTTTGACGGCCTGGTTCACAATGAACCCCGCACAATCGAAAGCTTTCGCTATCTTGAATACGGAGAAATCTGGTTTGATTCTCGTTTTATCTCGACGAGCGCAAAAAACATGGAAGTTCGGAATGTAAGTGAACTTGCAGAAACTGATTCAGAATCTTCGGATTCTTGCAGAGTCGTCTGCTCGCGCTTTGAAGACCATCTTCTTATAAAACTTTGCGGGGCTGGAAAAACTTTTGAAGTGATTGTCGCCTTGCCGAGTGCCTCAAAATCAGCGTACATCGCCCTTACCGGCGAAAACGTGAATCTTACGAACATCAGCGTTTTAGAGACGGGAAAGAATGCGGAATCTACCTCAATCCCTCGCATCGCAGAAAAAATTGACTACACCGACCGCATTGAGTCTGACCTTCCGAACATTCAGATTGACAGCCCGCTTGCCTCTTTTACGGGCGGCGTTGAAGTGAAGGATAAAATGGTGCTTCTTTTTCACACCAGAAGCCTTCCCGAAGCCAATCTTGTGTGGCATTGCCCGTACATAGTCTTGTATTCGTCCGACGACAAAAAAATGCACGGCAAGAACTATCACGAATATGCCATGATAAAACTTGACGGCGAGGATAACGGTTCTAATTCATTTGCAACAAACTCTTTTATGATGAAGAAAACCGAAAGTTTTAAAAGCTGGACGGACTGGGAAAATCAGAACAAAACTGGTTATGAGTGTCATGTTGAATTCTTTAAGGAAAAGAATACCGTTACGCTAAAAACTCACAACAAAGGAATATACATTCAGAACGTAACGACGGTTTTGGACGGTTCAAAAGAGATTTTTGTCTCCCTTACCGGCGACCAGTGCGCCCTCACCGACATTCGCATCCGTTAGAATTCGGTGGTGCGAAAATCATTTGATATTTTGCTCAAAATACGAAAATCTCAAAAATATATTTTTAAAGCGAATGTGGAGTTTTATGCCATAAGGTGCGTGTCATGCTGAACTTGATTCAGCATCGGCTTTTGTGTTATGAAAGAGATTCCGAAACGAGTTCGGAATGACAGCCTACGTCCATTTGCCGTGGTCGGTGAGCGAACTCGAACCGCGTGCATCTGCGTTTACTTCTATAGAATTAACCAATATACTGAACGTTATGACCTTACAGAATTTACCTTTAGGTAACGAATCGAGAATCACAAAAGTTGGCGGAAACGGTGGACTTCGCCAGCATTTTTTGGATATGGGCGTGATTCCAGGGGCAAGCGTAAAAAAAATAAAACTTGCGCCAATGGGCGACCCGATGGAAATTGAGATTCACGGATACGAGCTTACGCTCCGCCTTGAAGATGCGGCAAAAATTGAAGTTGAAGACTTAAAAAATCTTTCAGAGGGCAAAGATTCTAAAACTGCATCTTCCGTTTCTCTTGGCTCAGTTACCAATCTTTCAGACAAAACTTCTTCCTCGCACCCAGGACTTGGCGAAGAAGGCAATTTTCACGAAAAAGCGACAGAAAATCCTCTTCCGGACGGCACGATTTTGCGTTTTGCGCTTGTGGGAAACCAGAATTCCGGCAAGACCACGCTTTTTAACCAGCTCACAGGTTCAAATCAGCACGTAGGAAATTTTCCTGGCGTTACGGTTGACCGAAAGAGCGGCGAGATTCGCGGAAACAAAAACACGCTGGTAACGGATCTTCCGGGCATTTATTCAATGTCGCCGTATTCGAGCGAAGAACTTATCTCGCGGGATTTTGTTCTGAACGAAAAGCCTCACGGAATCATAAACATCGTTGACGCGACCAACATCGAGCGGAATCTGTATCTTACGATGCAGCTTCTCGAACTCAACATTCCGATGGTCATTGCGCTCAACATGATGGACGAAGTTAGCGGAAACGGTGGCTCAATCGACGTGAACAAAATGGAGAAACTTTTGGGCGTTCCTGTTGTCCCGATTTCGGCGAGCAAAAATCAGGGCGTTGACGAGCTTGTAAAACACGCGATTCACGTGGCCCATTTTCAGGAAACTCCGCTCCGTCAGGATTTTTGCGACGAGAACGAAAAAGGCGGCTCGGTTCACCGTGCACTTCACGCGGTATTCCATTTGATTCAGGACCACGCCGAGCGTTCAGGAATTCCTCTCCGTTTTGCGGCGAGCAAACTTTTGGAAGACGACAAGCGGATTCTTTACAAACTTGACCTTGACGTGAACGAAAAAGAAATCCTTGAGCACATCGCCCTCCAAATGGAAAAAGAGCGGGAGCTTGACCGAAGCGCCGCAATGGCGGACATGCGATTTTCTTTTATTCAGAAAGTCTGCGATTCCTGCGTAAAAAAGCCGCACGAATCCAAAGAGCGCCTGCGCTCTCAAAAACTCGACCGCGTTTTTACAGGAAAGTTCACCGCGATTCCTGTTTTTGTGGCAGTTATGGCGGCGGTTTTCTTTTTGACGTTCAACGTAATCGGCGCATTTTTGCAGTCACTTCTGGAACGTGGAATTGAATCTTTGACTGAACTTGCGGATTCTGGCTTGAGTTCCCTCGGCACGAACGAAGTTCTGCACGGACTTATAATCGACGGAATTTTTTCTGGAGTGGGAAGCGTGCTTTCCTTCCTTCCGATTATCGTAACGCTGTTTTTCTTTCTTTCGATTCTTGAAGATTCTGGCTACATTGCCCGCGTGGCTTTTGTAATGGACACCCTGCTCAGAAAAATCGGACTTTCGGGGCGAAGCATCGTTCCGCTTCTAATCGGATTTGGTTGCACAGTTCCCGCCGTAATGTCAACGAGAATCCTTCCGAGCGAACGCGACCGCAAGATGACGATTCTGCTCACTCCGTTTATGAGCTGCACCGCAAAACTCCCGATTTATGCTTTCTTCGTTAGCGCGTTCTTCCCGAACCACGGCGGGCTGATTATGACAGGCTTGTATCTTCTTGGAATCCTTGCGGGAATCCTTGTGGCACTTTTGTACCGAAAGACTCTTTTTAGGGGCGAGCCGGTTCCGTTCGTAATGGAACTCCCGAATTACAGACTTCCGAGCGCACGAAACGTTGCCCAGCTTCTCTGGGAAAAAGCAAAGGATTTTTTGGAACGCGCGTTCACCGTTATTTTTGTGGCAACGATTGTCGTCTGGTTCCTGCAGAGTTTTGATTTGCATCTGAACCTTGTGGAAGATTCTTCAATGAGCATCCTTGCAAAACTTGCGGGGCTTATCGAGCCGCTTTTCCGCCCGATTGGGCTTGGCGACTGGCGAATCTGCACTTCGCTCATTTCGGGCGTAATGGCAAAAGAAAGTGTTGTTTCAACGTTGGAAATCCTTTTCAGCGACGGCGTTGCGAGCGCACTTTCATCAGCTTCGGCTATGAGCCTTCTCGTTTTTAGCCTTTTGTACACTCCGTGCATTGCCGCAATTTCGTCGGTAAAACGGGAACTTGGCGCAAAGTGGGCATTGAGCCTTGTTATTTGGCAATGCGCCGTTGCGTGGATTTTTGCCTTTGCCGTAAATCTTATTTGCGCCGTTATTCTCCCAGCGTTCTTATAAGCTTTTTTCGGCAGGCAAAATACGCCGGAATCAGGAAGGCATCTGCCAGCACCCAAGCGAGCGGGCTGGCAAGAACCGCCCCCTGAAATCCGAACACAGGAACGAGGGCAATCGCAATGAAAGCCCTTCCCACAAGCTCTGCAAGACCCGCAAAAATCGCGAGCCTCGAAAATCCCATTCCCTGAATCATAAAGCGCACCACGTTCACGAGCGTCAAAAGACAGTAAGTGCAGCCGTTTGCCATGAGCGCGTAAAAAGCATTCTTTACAACTTCCGCAACAACCTCCGGCGGTTCATCCTTGCTCATAAAAAGAGCCGTAAGATTGTCCGCAAAAAAGTACAGCACAACGAGCGCGCAGAACGACCATGCAAAACCGATTGCGCATCCCCAAAAAAGCCCGGAATTCAGCCGGTTGATTTTCTTTGCGCCCACATTCTGCCCGCCGTAAGTCGCCATCGTAGTGCCCAAAGCATCAAACGGAGTCGAAAAGAAAATGCTGATTTTTTGAGCAGTGACCATAGCCGCCACGTAAACCGAGCCGAGAATATTCACCGACCACTGCAGAATAACGCTGCCAATCGCCGTAATCGAATACTGCAATCCCATCGGAACGCCAATCCCCACAAGACTTATCATTCTTTTTACCGAAACGATTTTATCTGCCTTTTCCAGACGGAGAATCTCGAATTTCTTCTTCATGTAAATAAAGCACATGATTCCGGAAACACCCTGAGCGATTACAGTCGCAAGACTCGCACCGGGAATTCCCATTTTAAAAACCGCGATGAACAGAAGGTCAAGGATTATGTTCAGCACGGCAGAAATCAAAAGAAAGTACAGCGGAGTTTTAGAGTCGCCCACCGCACGAATGATTCCTGCGAGATTGTTGTAAAAAAGAATCACGGGAATGCCCGCAAGAATCACCACAAAATAAGAATACGACATGTCGATTATATTTTGTGGAGTCGCAAGCAAATCGAGCATCTCCCGGCAAAAAAACACCGTCACCAAAGTCAGAACGACTGCAAGAATCGAAATGAGAATCCACGCGTTAAAAATGAACTGCCGCATAGGCCCGTAGTCCCCGGCCCCGAATCTTTGGGCAACCGGAATCGCGAATCCCGAACAAACTCCCATGCAAAATCCGATGATAAAAAAATTGAGACTTCCGGTCGCGCCCACCGCGGCAAGTGCGTCTACTCCCAAAAATTGCCCAACAATGATTGTGTCTACTATATTATAAACCTGCTGAAACAAATACCCAAAAAAAACCGGAAGCGCAAAGCTAAAAATGATTTTTAACGGGTGACCAGTTGTCAAATCCCTCGTCATAAAGAACTCCTCTGAATTACAAAAGAGAATTTTAGCACAGAAAATCCATTTTGTATAAAAGTCCACAGAAAAATCAGGAGCCGAATGCCCCCTGCCGACCAAGCACGTCGCTTGCAGGCGCCACTTATCCACTTGCATTCCCCGCTTTGCGGGGTTCCGCTATCGCTCCATTGCTTCGCAACGGCTCCCGCCGCCCCTCCAATCGGGGCTAAGCCTTCTTCGTGCGCAAGCCTTACCGCGAATTGCGAATTGAAAATTGCGCTCGCCGGGCATGGACGGTGGGTTTAATCACATCAATCTCAATTGTTATCACTACGCGGGGAACAATCCGGTGCGGTATACCGACCCGGATGGAAGGTATGATTCATTTATTTTGAATCAGCAACCTGAAGAGCAAAATTCTCTTAAGAATTTTGGAACGGCATTAGGATGCTATGTTCTAGGTTCGCTGATTGTTTGTGGAACACTTGTAGAAGATGCTGCAACGGGTGGTGTTGGAACAGTTGATGATGCAGCTTCGTTTGCGTTGGCAGGTTCGCTTTTTGCATACGGAAATCATTTGGCGAACGGTGGTAATCAAAATTCATCTTCACCGATGCCGGAAAATGGAGCTGTATCGGCTGCACCAAGTCCGATACCACCAAATGGTGATAAACCAAAAAAGGATAATCATAAGTTAGATGATAAAACTCGCTTAAAAGACTCTGATATTGAAAAACGTACAAAAAGTTCTGTTCATGAGGTAAAGAAGAAAATTCGAAGCCAATACGCAACAGAAATGAAAGAATCTGGGATGAGCAAAAATTTTGATTTACATGAAGTAGATAAAAAAATTATTATAAAAGCAAATAAAGGTGGCGCTCAATTAAATTTGAATCTGCCATTGGAAGCATTTGGTGTTGAATAAACTTTTTTTATAAATTTTCGCATTAATAATTATCAAATAAGGGGAATTATGAAATCTGAAATAGAATTTATGTGTATATCCGAAGATTCAAATCTACCTGAGGTCGGGGAATATTTTTTAAAGGAAATAAAGTCTTCTGTTGTTGAATACTCAAAAAAAGGAGAGTATTCGATAAATAAAAAAGGTTTGAAAAGTAAAATGAAAAACAGAAATTCAAGTCTGATTGTAACTGTTATTGATGAAGAATCAAATCGATATAATGAAATATTGGTAGAAATGCTAAGTATATACAAACATTTTCAAAATTATTTTTCAACAATCGAAAAAATTGCTGACTTTCAGGTCAATTTTTACGAGCATGATGGTTACGCTTTTTCTTTTGAATTTTCAACTGAAGTTCTGCAAAAATTAGAAGAAGCGGGTTTTTCACTTCCTGTATCTTGCTACAGATATTAGTTGGATTTTTTTACAGTACGTATTCATCTGTTTTTATGAGAACTGCCAATAGAAAACAATGGTGGAGCAGCAAAAGAAAGTTTTCATTGGCATTGGACAAGAAGTCGCAGGAAAAGTTGCAGAGTAGTTTATGAAGTCTTACTTAAAAAATATTGTAGTTCTGGTTATAAATATATTGGTATCTATAATTTATATGTCAGTGATTTTTTTATTGATAAATAAATTCTGTGGATTATCTAATATAATTAATGCTATGGTAAAACTTGTCAAAAATAAAAATTTGGCGATAGTTTTACTTACATTTTGCCTAGTATGCCCATTAGGATTTATGTTGAAGTTTATTAACAAAATACACTCTTGACAGCGGTCCGATTTCCCCTACAAATCGCGATTTGTAGGCCAACCTCAAAAATTCACTTTTCCCCGGAAAGCCCGCCACAAAAAGCGCCTTTTCCGGGGAAAATTAAGGATTACGCTACATATAGCGTAGTTTTTGCCGTTCTAAAACCGCTCCGAATCAACTGACGAGTGGGTTTAAAATTTTTCGCGGACGGAACTTTTCCGCCGATAAAATTCTTAACGGAGGATTTTAAAACCTGAGCTGAGATTTGTCTTTCTGGAGCTAAAACCGGCTTTTTAAGCCAGAAAGCGCCTGAAATCCATTGTGATTTATATAACGACGTAGCAAGTGAGGTCGATTTCGGCTCTGTTGTAAGATCTAAAGAAAATAACAAAAATGAACTTACTGTTATTTATCGAACAGGAAGTGGTAATGGAACAAATCTAACTCCTAGAACACCGTGAGATGATTCGACAGGTCTTTCTTATACTTTGACAAAGCCGGATAGAGGGCCTTATACAGTTACATCAATGGAAGCCGTAAATGCTACAGGCGTTTTAGTAGCTGTGAAAGACAGTCCCAATCATGTAGCTGTAATTCCGACTGATATGTCAAAAATGCCGGAGTTGCAGGCAACTCGTGAACATGCGAATGAAAATCCTCATGTATATACCAAGATTTTACAAAGTATATCACTAAAAGTAAGGAAGTAATAAAAATGAATAAATTGGAAGATTTAAGCTGGGATAATGAAAAAGGATTACAAGAAGAGGCCATAAAATACTTTTCCAACAATGAAAAGTTTGATTTTAATATCGTGATAAAAGATGCGCCAAAAAAAATGATGGGTAATTTGGTTGAAATAATAGCAAGAAAAAGAACTGATGAACAATACAAATCAATTGATGTTTTACTGTCTCTTTTACAGGATTTGTCATGGCCTGGTGCTGAAAAGGCAATGTCTTTACTTGAAAAAATTCCTAAAGAAATCTTGCTACCGTGTTTAGAAAAAACTTTGAAAGAAGCCGACAAGGAAAACGATGATAACTGGTTAGGTAATTTAAAAATGTTGATAAATTATCATTCTCTTACAAAAGCTGATTTTAAGAATATCGATTTGATAAAAATATTGGAGAAAGCTGCATGGTAAAAAATAAAAATCGTTAGATTTTTCAAAATCTGTGTGACAAATTAAAATATTCCCCTCCCAAAAATCGCGATTTGTAGGAAGCGCAAAAAACTTTGAGATTGAGAATGAAAAAAAGTATATTTTTGGATTTGTGTTTATTTTATTATTTGTCATCAGTTTTATCGTGTATCCCGTTCAAGTGCGGATTGATTATCTGCCATACGATTTATGCACGTTAGAACCGCTTGGAATTGCAAATATTAAAAATACTGAAAAAAAGTATTTGATAAAAAATATCGATTATTTTCGAATTTGCTCACTTTTAAGAAAATTAGAAAAGACTTATGAGATTAACTTTGATGATAATGTGCAGTTTGAGCTGGATTTGGATTGGGATGAAGATGAAAATCAGAATGATTTGAATAATGAAATAGTCAAGAAAATTACAGAACCTCAGTCAAGCAGTATTAGAAAAGTCAAAATCATAGATCGATTTGTAAATGTAAGATATGTTGTGAATTTTTCTGATAGCAAGAAAATAAAAAGAATTGCCCTGGGACACAGTAAAAATATAATAATTGTAAATGATGATTTTTACTCGATTCCAATAGGCGACTACAAGAAACTGTTATTCTTTTTTTCAGGGTTGATAAATGACAAAATAAATGTAGAATTAAATTTCCCCAAAGGGTTATATGATTGATTAATTATATTTTGCCTGTATTGACGGTAAGAAATGTAAAGGCCGAATGTATAGGCAATTTCTTTCCGCTCTCTCTTTTCCTGTTAAAGTCGGGAAGAATCAACCTTGTAGAGACGGAAAGAAACAACCAATAAGGGACGGAGAGAAAAGACCAAAAACTCAATTCCTTGTATAGTTGCTAGTTAGTTAATTTGTGGCTGAAGCGGAAGTATAGACCTTGCCCTTTTTGTCGTGAATGACAGAACTTCATTATTCAGGCCTCGGTGGCTTTCTCTGGCCTATGGAAAAGCTTTTCTAAAAGCAGAGCCGCTTGCAAGGTTATCTGGATGATTAGTAAATACTAGAGATGCTTCAATTGATCCTTTTTCTCGCTGCTCTGACTCTGATTTTACACAGATATAGCAAAGGTCTGTGTTATTCAAATATGATACAGGAGATAATTCTGAAATGAAAAATGCTATTTTGGATAAAATTGTAAAAACTTTTGCGGCGGTATTATGCCTGTTTTTTGCGTCTTGTAAAACAAATCAAGTGCTGCATCCTGCTGTTGACCCAATGGAGGCAGACAGCTTTAGCTTAGTATCCGTTAATGGAACTTATGAAGAAACACATGATTTAGTTCTTGAGTGGGCAAAGTATTATTCTTTAGAAATAGTCAGTGATGACCCTGAAAAACAGGAAATTGTCTTTGCTCCGGTTTCGTTTAAAATCGAAGGAACTCTTTACTGGGCAGATGAAGTTACTATTACATATCCCGAAAAGTATGAGAAAAGAATGGTATTTACTTTTGGACAGTTTACTAAAACTAAAAAAAGAATTCCTCTTGTTGCAGAGTACGGTGAGTACAGAGCCTGTTATACAGCTTATACTCTGTTTGTTCATCCTCTGCAAAAGACTAGAGAGAGGGATTTTAAACACGGAATGCCAAAAAATAAGCGGTTTGATGCCTGCTGGTAGAAAACTATAATCGCAATCTTAGTAGAAAATGCCCGGTGCCCATGCTTCGACTTCGCTCAACAACCGTGAGTCGGCTCGGTTCGGTTCGACTCCGCTCACCGACCGGAGCAACAAATTTTGGTGTCTGAGCGGAGTCGAAGGCAACGCTAATTTTACTGATAGTAAAGGATAATTAATTTAGGAATTGTTTTGTATAAAACAGGAGGTTTTATGATGCCGGATATTTATTTGCCGTTCTAAAACCGCTCCGAATCAATCTGGAAGAAAGGAAAAGATATGTTCCTAAGAAAGTGACTAATGAACCAAGTAGAGCAAAGATTCCACCGATTATTGCTTCTTTCATAAACTTATGCTCTAAAAACCACTGCATTTAACAACGAAAAATACAGTGGTTAAATTAAAAATTAGAATTCGCCAGTGTAACCAGAAGCTTTGATAGCCTGTTTTGCTTTTAATCCAAGTGAGCGACAATAAAGGAATGCTTCATTGTTCCAACCTTCATTTGGATATTCAATTTTTACATTCTTAGGAAATACTACTTCTGTTAGTTTTTTCAAGTTTTTGAATGCTTGGCACGGAATTGTTTTAATTGTAGAAGGTAAAATTATTTTTTCAATTTTAACGATATGAGGATGTCCCCTATCCTCACTTAAATTCCATACGACAGTCACACCTTTTTCAAAAGAAAGTTCCTTTATATCATCATTTATAAAAAGCGGAGTTGTGTAGTATGGAAAATCATATTTAAATTCATTTGCATAATTTTTATCAAAAATCCAGTCCTTGCTTATTTCAAATTTATCTCCGCAATTCTTGACGATAAGACTTTGCAATTCAACTTTTCTTCCTTTTTGAGGAACAGAGCCAATGAAAACTGCTCTACCGCCTTCAAAGTACAGTGGTTTTGTCGCCGTACCAGTATATTCAATTAATTTTAGTGAATCATCGTTCCAAAAATCATATTCACTTGCATTGATATACAAAACACTTTCTGGAATGGAAATCTTTGTAATATTTCTACTGCCGCTAATACATGCTCCTATTACAGACAAACCTTCTATTTCCTTTGGAATTTCTACCTCTGTTATGTTGTCCTCGTCCATTTTGTCTTCATAAAAGTTTGTGATATAAACATAATCGCCTTTCATGCCAATTTTTGAAAGAATATCCAGTGGACACAAATCGTATTTAAAATACTTGTCAGGGGTTGCAGCAAAACAAGAGAAAGCCGTTGCAATAGCAAGGCTTAAAGCCAATAAAATTTTTTTCATAATAAAATATCCTCCGAGTTTAACGTCCTCCGACTAAATCCTATATTCAGTGTACACTGAACATTTTTCGAGAAAATTTGTTCTTGTAACACAAGCACGCCGGTGGCGTGTCCGCCTAACACGTTTTGGCTCTGCTGCAAACAGCGCATTACCATCCACAGCAAAAAAACTTTCCAAATCTTTGCGGTCAATTTTTCTCATTTATTTTCTCTTCGATACAATATAAAGATTTATTTCTTTGAAAATTATTTTACATAGAGCTTTTTGAATTGTATTGAGTATTTAGGAATAGGATTGTCGGGAGTTAACTCCCGATTTTATAAGAACTCAGTTTTCTCCGCGGAACAGTCACCTTGTTTTTTTCTTTTTTTAGCAGGATGATTTTCTACTCCCGAAATTTCTGGGAGTAATTCCCCTACAAAACCATTCCTTTTTCATAGTATAATTATGCCTATGAGAAAAAGCATAATTCTTGTTGATGATCACGCACTCTTACTGAACGGAATTAAAAACTGGATAGAAAATCATTCGGATTATAAGGTAGAATTTCAGGCAAGTAACGTTAAAGACTGTAAGGAAATCCAGAATCAGTTTGAGAAAGGAAGTCTTAAGGCAGACGAATTTCTTGCGGTCGTTGATATTTCATTTAAGTCTTCCGATTCGCAGATGGAAAACTCCGGTTTTGGCATCATCAAAGAATTTTCAGCTCTGGGGATTCCCTGCATTGCCTATTCCAGCCACGATTCGGGAGGCTTTATTGAACACGCAACAAGTTCTGCCGTGGGGGCAAAAGGCTTTGTTTCAAAAACGGCGGATGAAGCCATTCTGCTTGCGGCAATCAATTCGGTGGCAAATGGCGGAACATATATTCAGGCTGAGCTTGTAACCGGGCTTCTGGAAGTACGCGACATCACCCAGACCTTCACTAAAAAGGAAAAACTCGTCGCCGACACGCTGACCATTCACAATACCAATGCTGAAGTTGCCGCAGCCCTTGGAATTGCAGAAAAAACTGTCGTAAATTACCTGACAATTTTATATGATAAGGCAGGAGTAGAGAATAAACTCCAGTTTCTTGAAAAAATGGGAAGATTATGAAATCAAACAAGTTTGCATTCACAGCGTTTTTATGCCTCCTTGCCCTTTTATTGAACATTGCAAGCGCAATGCTGGCCTCCGCCCTCAAACTCCCGGCCTTTTTAGACACAATTTTTACCGTTGCAATCACCTTTTATTCAGGTCTGATTCCCGGAATCATCGTAGCCACCCTTTTTAACCCGGTTATGACACTTATCCGCTGCGCAATGACCGGCAGCGAAATCTTCCTGTATGATTTTTTATACGCTTTATGTGGAATTCTAATTGTTATTGCCTGCTGGCTTTTCAGCCGCAACAAAAAGGAGTTTCATTTTAACCGCCGCGTCACCCTTCTTTACCTTCTGATAATCGTTTTCTTCTCAACCTTTCTAAGCTCATTTTCTGCAAGCGCACTGGACACCTTTATCTGCCCGCTTTTTGAAAAAGCATCTGGTTTTTCTGCAATCGACAACATTTCCCTCGTCTTTCAGAAAATGAATTTCAGCGTATTTTTGTCCTATCTTTTACCCCGCATTCCAATTACGCTTTTAGACCGTTTTATCTGCACCTTTGCCGCATACGGTATTTATTCGGGGCTTCGTAAATGACCGAGCTTGATTTGCAGGATTTAACTTCCGCCCTCAGTCTTTACACCTCATTTTTTATCTTTCTTGTTGTGCTTACCTTTGCCGCCTTTATCATCCTTATGGTGATTTTGATTCACAACATTAAATCCCGCAAAAATCTTAAGGATAACCGCCAATTTATTGAAGAAACAATTGCCGTGCAGGAAGAAGAGCGCCGCCGCATCAGTCAGGAACTTCACGATACTGTAAGCCAGAACATAAAGGCTCTGCTGCTTTCACAAAAGGAACTGAAGGATAAATGTACTGACGAAAAAACTCTTTCTGAGCTCGAAAGAATTGTCAGTCTTGAAAAGAAAAACCAGAAGGAGCTGCGTGCCATAATTCAGAATCTTGCTGTTCCCGCTCTTGCAAGCATTCCCTTTAAGACTGTCATCAATGATTTATGCGAGCAGTTTTACGCCCAGAGTAAAATCCCATGCAAATTTTTTGTTGCACCAGACCTTTCTCTGGACGATTTTGCCACCGAACAAAAGCACCATATCCTGCGCATTATTCAGGAAGCCTTGAACAATGTCCAGGCCCACGCAAAGGCAGACGAGACTAGTGTTGTAATCAGACGGATAAGCGGGCAACAGAAAGCTGGCGACTTGATTCGCATTATGATTTTTGATGACGGGCAGGGCTTCGATTCTACAAAGCAGCTGACTCCGGCCGACGCAGCATCTCACTTTGGCATGAGCGGAATGGAAATGCGCGCGAAACTTTTGGACGGCACTCTTACCGTAAACAGCTCCCCTGACACAGGAACGGAAGTGCGGCTGGAGATTCCTGTTCAGTAAATCGGAGAGTGAATGAAGAAAAATCGTCCGAAGAAATACGAGGAAAGCCTTAAAAATTGTATCTTACTCGCCCGAATAGAATTTTTCACGATTTCCGCAGACCCGTAAAAAAGCCCACTGTCCCTGCAGTTTAAAGCGGGAATACGTTTATATTGTCACAAGTTACGAGCGCGGTGACGAATATTCGGCCTTGTCTATGCCGCAATCGATAAGAACGAGGCTGTCAGCTTTGTTGAAAACGAGCAGAAAAAGTGGAGGGAAGGCTGGGCAACTCACGCCTTTTTGTGGAGAAGCAAACTCGGTCTTTGGGGTGGAGAAAAAATCCTCTGGGGCATTTACAGTGTAGAAAAAGGAGAATGGCTGGCTGATTTTTCTGTAGACGAAAACGAAACTATTTTCTTTGAAGACCTGGTGCTGGTAAAAAAGCCCTACTCCAGCCCCAGCAGCGGCATTTTTGTCTGCCCGATGATTGTAAAGAACGGAAGGCGTACGTTTATTGTCCATTTGTAGCAGCCAGCGGGAGCTTTGAAACTGTGTTATACTTTTTATCTGGCACACAAATTTATCCAGTTTATTTTGTTGATACTATTACACTGAATTTTTCTTTTGAATATATGCACTCCACATTCCTTTTGCATTTGGATTTCCCTGCCGATTGAAATTCCAAGGTCTAATTTCTTTCTTTTCAACTGTCGCTCATATTTTCAAGATGGTGAATTGAAAGAGCTGGCAAAGGTTCTACAGATGATATAATTAATAGTACAATAAATGTAATTAACTCAAGAATCCGAAGTAAGGGTGAGCGAAAAAATCATTTTAAAAATGCAAAAAAATTTTTGAGTTGATAAATGCAAAGCAAAACTGAGTAAGGCATTTCTGAAGGTTCGCAAGTAGGGAGCGACGGCTTTGCCGGAAAAAACTGTGAGACAGGTTTTTAGCGATTCTCCGAGCAACTGTGTTGCGAAGGCTGAAACGAGCGCAGTCGGATTCCTATTACCTTCAGCCATGACAAAACAGGCGCGCTTTTCTGGTAGTGGACGCATTTTTTAAGCTGATTAAAAAAATTCGACATTCGGCCTATTTAGGGATATTTCGATGAAAAAAGTAAGCAAGCTGTGTATGGTGAAGATTTAGTTCTTACTTTCCGAACACTTCCTTGGCATAGTAATCCGCTCCAATCTGGCTTGCGTAGCCTTCCGTGAGGACTGTCACGCTGACGGCACCTGAGATTACGACGAAAGCAAAAAGGCTGTTTCCGTGCAATCTACGAATGTTGCCAAAAACAAAACCACGTTCGTCTTAGAAGACCTAAAACTCCGCTCTGGCGAAATAACTTCAACCCCAAGTCCTTACCGTAATGCAGGCGGGCACGGAAAGCCCTGAAGAAATAAGAAAAAACGAAAAAAAAATCGTCATTCCGCTTGACAGTTTC
>NZ_JPUF01000047.1 GCF_014737315.1 Treponema zioleckii
AAATCTGAAAAAAATTGCAGTTAAAAATCTAGCATAACGAACAAAAATTAACTGTCATGCTGAATTTATTTCAGCATCGGTATTTACAGATTTTGAACCCAAAGAGCATAGCGGACGACAGCAATGATTTTTACATCGGTAAGCGTATAATACAATACTGTTTATGAATAAAATATTTGGCAAGGTGTAAACTTTTATAGACGTTTACTCTTTTAAAGTTCTCTTTTTATAGACTGTTTATTGAGCAGTCTAAGTTTACAGCTATCATAATTCACTACAATTCAGAATTTCTTTTGCGGATTTTGCTATTTTTTGCGTTTTGTTGCGGTTTATCTTTATATTTGATATAATTGTACGGTTATGTCACGTGAAGTTACAAATATCTTAAGCACAGGAATTGATATTTATAATATTATCATTTGCCTTGTAATGATTCTTTATTTGGGAAAAAAGGCTCGAAACAATCGGCACACGTTCTTTTTTATGTGCTTATGCATAACTGTTTTGATTTTTAATATTGGCGATATTTCGAATTGGATTGCAGAAGGCAACGATAAGCCGTGGAAAATTCCTGCTCTTCGAATCTTTGCTTTTATTTATTATTTTTGTATTCCTTTTACGTTCTTGTTTTTGGAAAAGTATATTGAAGAATACGTAAAGCCTTATAAAATTAGTGCTTGGTACTCAAAAATAATTATTTTCCTGACGGTTCTTTTTCTTCTCGGCGTTGTTCTTACCCCTTTTACTGGGTTGTATTACCGAATTTCTGATGATAATTATTATTTTCGCGGTGATTACTATTTTTTGTGTGAATTTTTTTATGCGTTTTTTTACATTTCTTGTGTAGTTATCGTTATAAAAAATAAATCGCATTTCCGCACGAAAATTTTGATTTCTTTTTTGTTATACTCTTTTATTCCGATTTGTATGCACATTATACAGATAAAATTCGCTATGCTCAGTCTTACCAATACCGGAATGACGATTTCTATTCTTCTGATTTTGTTAAATTCCCATAGCGAGCTTCAGAAATCATTTGAAAACGTAGAAAATGAGGTCTTAAAAAAAGAGCGTAGAATTTTAAAACTTCAGGAGCATACGATTATCAGTCTTTCGAATCTTCTTGAAAACCGAGATATTGAGACTAGTATGCACGCGCAGCGTACCGCGATTTACGTGGAACATATTGCCCGACAGACGTTGCGCGACGGATTTTACACGGATATTTTGAACGAAGAATACATTAGGCACATGATAAAAGCTGCCCCTATGCACGATATTGGCAAAATCGTGGTTTCGGATCTTATCCTTCGCAAGCAAGACAAACTTACTGAAGAAGAATTTGAAATGATGAAGGCTCATACTATTGAGGGCGCAAGAATCATAAGAAAGATTTTCACTGTGTATGAATCTGAGAAATATCTTGACATTGCGGTTTCTATGGCAAAAAGTCACCATGAAAAATGGGACGGAAGTGGCTATCCTGAAAACTTAAGCGGAGAAAATATTCCTCTTTGCGCACGAATCATGGCAATTGCCGACGTTTTTGACGCACTTGTTTTTGAGCGTTGCTATAAAAGGTCTATGAGTCTTGAAGATGCGTTTAGTATAATCGCTCATGAAAAAGGAACTCATTTTGACCCAATTCTGGTGGACGAACTTTTAAAAATGAAAGATTATTTTAATACTATAATTCAAGTTTAAAATTTTGGCATCTCTGAAAGCCGAAGTTTTTAAATGTTCCGCTTATTATCAACTTGTAACGTTTTCCTGGCTACTTGGTTTTTCTTGATTTTATTTTGAAATTTATTGAAAATTGTATTAAAATTCAAGAAGAACTATGGAAAATATAGAATTCATGCCTGGCGGTATACTCATTTATAGTCTATCTCAAAAAAAAATTGTCAAGATAAATTCAAAAGCGCTTGAAATTTTTGGCTTTGAATCTTTTAAAGAGTTTAACGAAAATCAAGGCGAAGAATTTGAAGGCTTAGCTGCCTCGGCGGAGGATTTGAATCGTTTACGAAATTCGCTCACCTGCTTTGTTGAGAGCAATACGAAGAATTTCTCTTGCATTTTTACTCGAATAAAAACAAAAAATGGGACTGCGGTATTCATTGAAGATTTTTGGGAGCTGGTAAATGATTCGGATTTGGGTTCTTTGTTCTATATTTTTGTTGTTCCGCTAAACAAACGTGTTCTTGATACCTATTTTGACCCAATTACGGGCTTGTACACAAGGAATCATTTTTCCGACACGCTCGAACAGCAACGATTCAATTATCTTACTGAAAAATCTGGCAAACAAAGATATATTATCAGTTTTAACATTGTCCGCTTTAAGCTTTTTAATACGGCGTTCGGAATTGAAGGCGGAAACCGATGCCTTAAAAAAATTGCTGAAAGTTTTAGGGAAATATTTCAATGCGAAATGATTGCGAGATTTTCTGGAGACCGTTTCGTAATTTTTTATGAAGAGGATGATGTTGTAACAAAAATTCAGCTAGCTCACGAAAGAGTCCTCTCGCTTTATGAAAATTTTTATTTATGGCTTGAAGCTGGAGTTTATCGCTATGACGGAAAAGTTCCCGTTATAACTGCCTGTGATTTTGCAAAAATCGCTTGTGATGCTATCCATCTGAATAAAGAACACTTTTATTGTCTTTATACGGAACGTCTCAGAAACGAACTTGAGCTAAAAAAATATGTTCAGGACAATATAGATAAGGCAATCAGGAATGGATATATTGAAATTTTTTATCAGCCAATCCTGCGAACTTTGAGCGGACGTCTTTGCGGAATGGAAGCCTTGGCCCGTTGGAATGATCCAAGCCACGGTTTTATGCCAGCAGATATTTTTATTCCTGCGCTCGAAGAAAGCCAGACTTGCTACAAACTTGACGCTTACGTTGTTGAGCAGATTTCAAAATCTTTGAGCATTCGCATTGACAAGGGACTTCCTGTCGTTCCTGTTTCGCTTAATTTTTCTATTCGCGATTTTGAGCTTTCCCATGTGAGTTTGTTAAAAATCCTTAACGAAAATATTTTAAAATATGGACTTTCGTGTGAGTACATAAAAATTGAGCTTTCTGAAACTTCGGCAATCGAAGATGAAAAAAAAGTTACTGGAAGAAATTAAAAAATTCCGTGACGCTGGATTTGAAGTGATAATGGACGATTTTGGAAGCGGAAATTCGTCTTTTAAGACTTTAAAAAACGTAAATTTTGATGAAATCAAAATTGATATGAGTCTTATCGAAAGTTTTGACTTAAAATCAACGACAATAATCACTTCTATAATTGAAATGTCAAAAAAACTCGGAATCAGAACTTTGGCCGAAGGCATTGAATCTGAATCCCAGGCGGAATTCTTAAAAAATCTTGGTTGCGAAAAAATACAGGGCTTCTTTTTTGACCGTCCTCAACCTGAAAAAATGTTCTGGCAGCATATTGCCGAAAAAAATATCAGCGTTGAAAACCGCATGAACCGTTATTTTTATGACGAGATTGGCAAAGTAAACTTTTTGACCGGAGAGTCAATCGCTCTTTTTGAGTACAATGCAAGCGGCATAAGAGAAGTCTTTTTGAACGCCCAGTATAAAAAGAGCCTTGCATTGTCGGGCTTAAAAGAAAATAAGGCTCTTGAAAAAATATTCAGTTCCTCAAAGTATGATTTGGGAAAAAAACTGAAAAAACTTGCGAATTCGGCTTTGAAAAAGCGCAAGAAGGTTTCTGCTGATTTTATTTTAAATAATCGACTTTGCAGCCTGACATTTGAGTCGATTGCTGAGTGTCCTGAGTATTCGATGTTGCTTTCTACGATAAACTCGATTCCGCTTGCAAAAGAAAAAAATCTAAAAGAAGAATTTGACTCCATTTTGCGAAATCTCGTTACTGCGTATGAAACTGTTTTTGTTTGCGATGCCGAAAAAAATACGATTCGGTGCATCTACACGGCAGAATCTGGGTTCAGGGGCAACAATTCTTTGTATCTTTCGGAGCAGCTGCTTTCAAAAATCGAAGGTCAAATCTACCGTGCTGATATTGAGCGATTCAAGAAAATCATGTCCCGTTCCTATGTTGAATCTGCATTGGAAAAATCTGCCAGCGGAACTCTCACGGAATTTTTTAGGGTAAAAAATCCTGACGGCACGTTCCATTGGAAATTCTTTACGATTGTACCTATTGCAGAATCTTTGGGAACAAAATATGTTGTTGGTGTGCGACCGGCCGAGCTTTTTGGCGAGAAAAACAACGTTCTTATTGAGAAACTCGTTTTGGATCAGGATTTTTTGTCTCTTGATTCAACTTCAATAAAGAATCTTTATTCAAATGAATACAATCTTTGGAATTCAATGATTTCTGATTCCCAAATCAAATTTTTCTGGAAAGACACTAAAAGGCGTTTTTTGGGTGCGAGCCAGTCTTTTCTTGACTATTACGGTTTTAAGAGTGCTGATGAAATTATTGGAAAAACAGACGATGACCTTCATTGGCATATAGAAGACGAATCTTTCCGAGATGATGAATACAAAGTTTTGCATGACGGTGAAATTATAATCAACAGGCACGGGCAAAATATTATAAAAGGAATTTTGCACAATATAAGTGCGACTAAATTCCCGCTCTACAAAAATGGAAAAATTTGCGGACTTATCGGTTATTTTACAGATTTGGATTCGATTCTTCCTGAGCAACTAAAAATCAAAAATGCTGCTTTTACGGATTCTGTAACGCAGTTTATGACTGCCCGTGGATTTTTGGTTGCCCTTTTTGGTTATGAAGACAATCTGTACATTCATGGTGAAGATTACACTATCGGTTTGTTAGAGATTCCAGAGTATTTATTTTTTTACAAGACTTACGGAAAAGAAACTGCGGAAAGTCTTGCTAAAATGATTGCAGACAAAATCAGGCTTTATTTTGATGAGAGTACGATTTTGGGGCGAATTCAGCACGGACGTTTTGCGGTTTGTACAAAAAAAATAAAAAGTCTCTCCGAAATGCGTGAAATTATCCGCGAGTGTACAGAAAGTATTATGGATATTCGCGAAGTTGACGGAAAACGATGTGGCCTTCACGTAAGGCATGGGGAAGTTCTTGGCTCCGAGGCTCATTCCTCGCTCCAGCTTCTTGAGCTTCTCGTTAACAGAATGTCGGATTACCAAAAGAAAAACTGGGATTTTTCTGTTACGGAGCTAAAAATCAGGCTTAAAGATATGGGCGTGTTCTTTGATGACATTAGTGTGGTTGATATTGCTTCAAATCAAGTTGTTGGATTTTACGATGACGGTTCAACTTTTGTAATCAGCGATAATTGCTGTAAAATTCTTGGAAATGAGAAAAAATGCGGAACTTGTATTGCTGCAAAGGCGCTTTCAAAAATGGGAAGTGCGTCAAAATTCGAGATTATAAACGACAACATTTATTTTATGATTGCCCATGGAATAACTGTCGAAAACAAAAGTTATGTTATTGAAGGAATAATGAAACTTGATGATTTGCCTTTCGCAAATGAAAATAGAAAAACTAACACTTTTTTTGACAAACTTTCTAAATACAGTATAGAAATTTATCTTGATTCGTTGACGAAGGCTCACAACCGAAAATATTATGACGAGCAGATTGCAGAAACAAATTGCCAGGCGATTGCTTTTCTTGATATGAATAAATTTAAATTCATAAATGACACTTACGGTCATCGGCTTGGCGATTATGTTTTGCAGAAAACTTCAGAAGCGATAATTTCGAGCATACGCACAAAAGACACTGTTTCCCGATATGGCGGTGATGAATTTATAGTTTGCTTTGAGGAAATTTCATTTGAAGAATTCGAAAAATGTTTAATGCAAATTCATCGGAACGTAGCAAAAATCTGTTACGGCGATGAAAATGAATTTAGGGCAAGCGTAAGCATCGGCGGCTGTTTTGGTCCAGGAAAAGCGTGTGAGCTTGTAGTAAAAGCCGACGATGCCCTTTATGATGCCAAGAAAAATCACGGCATAAAAATTGTGCGTGGATAAAACTTAGCTGAGTTTTCGCCATTCATCAATGAATTCTAGCATAAACTGCTGAACGTCACTGAACCAGAGCCTTTGAAATTCGCAGGCTTTTTTTCCGATGTAGCGATAATGCCAACATTCGTAGCGATAACCTGTAACGTCTTCATATCCGTCTGGAAAACTGAGTGACCAACCGTATTTCCAGGCATTTTTTAAAAGCCATTTTCCAGGGGCAGTTTCTTCAAAACTTGAATCGATGTTTCCAAAGTCAATGACGGAGCCGGTTTGATGCTGGCTGGTTCCTGGTCTTGCGCTCTCGCGGTCTGCTTGCTCTTGACCGTCTAGGGCTACGAGCCGGTTGTAAACTTCTACTTGTCTGTCGTAAGAGCGGTAAGTAGAACTTACAAGAAGCGTAATTCCCTGTTTTGCAGCGTCCGCGCCCATTTGCGTAAGCGACGGAATGCATGGTGCACGAAGATAAATATTCGGTTTTATTACGTTGTACTCAGGTGTTTTTTGCAAGAGAACGAGGTCTTTTGGGGCATAGCCCTCTGGAAGATAATGAGTCTTGTCGCAAAGCAGAAGAAGATCGTCTTTGTCGTCGGCAAGAACTGCTTTTAAGTCTTTTAAAAATTCTTCCGGGTCTCCATTTTTGATGGCGTTTTTGCATTTGTCAGAGAGCGAGGCAAAGACTTTTTTTAGTTTTTCAATATCCTCTGGCTCGACGGACGAATAATTTGTTACGTCCGTTCTGTTTTCCGCAGCGTCACCCTCGCCTTTCGGACCGTTTTGATTGATTGGTTCGTTAATTGTTTTATCGGGTGTTTCGTCGAGCGTTTTTGTTGCGTAAATGTTTTTACTCTGCTCGCCAGCTTTTTGGTCGTTTGCTGTGAGCGACGGTGAAATAAAGGTTGTGACTGGTCCCGTTTCGGCTTTTTTTGAGCAACTTAAAGCGAAAGGCAAAATAAAGGAAAGCGAAGTTAAAAAAATGACTTTTTTCGTAGAAAAATCTCCTTGTGTACTTAGCTAAAAACTTACTCAATATCAGTAACATTGATGATTAAGCCTGCCGAAATTACTGCGTGTTTATTCCGACAGGCTCAATGACCGTTAAATTTCTGACATTGAAAAAATTAGTCAACTTCTGTTACAGAGTGAATAAAATTAAAAATCTCGTAGAATCCCGTTTCTTCGAGTGCGAGTCTGGCTACAGGGCTTGGATTCATAAGATAGAATTTATGTCCGTATTCTTCCCCGTCATTAAATCCTGCCATAATTACGCCTACTCCGGTCGAGTCGATTGAGGCGAGTTGCGAAAGATCTAAAACCATAGTTCGTTTTTGAATATTTTCATAAACTTTGGTTTGAAATTCGCCAATGTTGTAAGAATTCAGACTTCCAGAAAGTTCCAAAAGAACATAGTTCGCGCCGTTTTTTTCTTTAATTTGAAGTTGTTCCATAAAAATCCCCTATCGCAAGCACTTTAATACAAAAATACTAACATCATCTTCAAGTTCTTTTGAAACGAAGTCTACAAGCGCACTGTAAGTAACTTCCGGGAGCTTTGATGCTGGAAGCGATGTGTTTTCGGTAATGACTTTCTGGATTCGGTCTTTACCGAACTGCTCACCTCGAAGCGAGTGCGTGTCTATAAGACCGTCGGTACAAGTTACAAGAATATCTCCAGGATTCATTTTGATTTTTTTGACTTTGATGTACGGTGAAATATCTTTTACGAATCCGAGTACGTGTCCTTCTCCCTGAACCTCAATAATGTTGTTGTAAGAACGGTTATAGAGGAACATTGCCGGAACACCGGCGTTTATGTAATAAACTGTATTTTCGTTAAAATCGATTAAACCAAAAACGCCTTCAAAGAAAATTTCCTTTGGAAGATTAAAACGAATGAATTTGTTTACTTTTTCAACAAGTAACTTAAAGTCCTTTGTTTCTGCAAGGTAAGTTCGGATAACGGATTTTACGATAACCATACTCATACTTGCCGAAATACCCTTTCCGCTCAAATCGCCCATTACGAAAACGTGGCGGTCATCGCTCAGGCGGATAAGGTCTATAAATTCACCACCGATATTGTGGGCGTGAATCATTATGTTTCCAGTGTCATATCGTTTGTTTTTGATTGGATCCATGTTGCCCTGAATAGATTCGATAATCTGCTCTGACATGTGGATTTCTCGGTTTACCGTTCCGACAATTGACTGGTTTCCGATATTC
Source organism: Treponema zioleckii (assembly GCF_014737315.1). Classification (GTDB taxonomy): domain Bacteria; phylum Spirochaetota; class Spirochaetia; order Treponematales; family Treponemataceae; genus Treponema_D; species Treponema_D zioleckii. Next base: position 8,238 of record NZ_JPUF01000047.1, read on the forward strand.
TTCATGTAATAACCGAAAACGAAGAAGTATGAATAAAGATTTTCGAAAACTTTCATATCGTAGTCGGTGTAGATGTTTCCAGCAGCCTTTTGGCCAAGGATAATTACACCCAAAATATGGCGACCTTCGTTCAAAATGATTACTGCGTCCGATTTTGTGGTGCTGAAGAAGTCCAACAAATCTTTTCTCATTGCTTCGTAGTGATAACCGTTTTCAACAGCAGTTTTGAATACAATTTGGCTGTTCTGGTTCAAAAGTGAATCGAAAAGCTTGTTGTTGATTTTTACAGTGAGTTTTGAAACATTTGCTTCGTCATAAATTGATTCGAGTTCGTTGTTTCCGTTTTCAATAAGGACTCGGAAGAAAGACATACCGATGTTGTTGATGAATACGTCGTGAATCTTTTTTACGATTAAGTCTGGGCTTTCACCGAAGTCTACGTTTGCAAGACCTTCTTCAAATTTGTCGGAATATTGTGTTCCTTTGAATCCTGTATATCTTCTTAAAAATTTCATAATGTAATATGAGGCAGTAACTGCAATCGTAATTATGAAGAAAATATACAGATAGAATTTATTCGGGTCTGTTGGATAAATTTTCCAAAGCCGAGGAAAGCAGAATCCTACGAACAATGCAGGGAAAAAATAACCGCAGATTGATTTTAAAACAATACCTGCGAGAGAAACTACATCGTAAAGGTAATTTTGGAGAAGCGAATGCGTCATAATTACCTGCGCCAATGCAAATGCCGTTATGAATAACGTTGAGAACATTGGAACACGTCCCATGGCCCGTGTGAGGAGATTTAACCAAATCCATGCTACGATGAGAGAAATCGAGTTGATTACTGTTTTTTGGTGGTCAAGTCTGCTTTCTCGGTTTTCTGAACGCAAAAGCATGATTATTACGCTCAAAGCCGGAAGAATGAAAGTCAGCAACACATAGTAAAGCTCATACCAGCTGTACGGAAAGTTGTTAGTGAGCTTTCCTGTAAACAGTGACTTAGCGTCAACTCGCAATCCCAAGAAAGGTGTAATGTTTACTGCCGTAAATTGAGTGAATACAATCCAACCACAGCCTGCGAACAAAATCCAATTTATGATTAACGAAATTACCGGGCGTTCGTATTTTGGAAAGAAAATACAATAATTGCAGAATTCAATTGCATATGCGCCACTGAGAAGCAATGCAAGTTGCCCTAAAAAGTATGTAAAACGTTCAGGGGCTGTTGCGGCTGACCACGTTGCCACCGCCATTACAAAGGCCGCGGCGGCAAGTATGGAATTCATCGTGACCAAAGGATTGTTAGTATTTTGGTCACCTGTGCGATGATCCGTGTAGTAAGAAAGCCAAATGAGGAAGCATCCCATTGCTAAGTTCAAAACACCGTAAATCATAAATTATTACCCCTGAATTTTTGCTACAAGAATCGTTACGTCATCACGGAGCTTCTTGTCTCCGTTATAGTCCATTACAAGCTCTACAAGGTCGTCGATAAACTCCTGCGGATCGCTGTCGGCACTTCGTTTGATTCGGTCGGTGTAGAATTCCGTGTCTCCAAGTTCAACGCCTTCATCGTTCATAACCTCTGAAACACCGTCCGATGCCATCATAATGAGGTCGCCAGAGAAAAGCCTCTGCTCTGCCACCGTAATGTCGCTCTCGTCCAACGGAATGATACCTACGATTGAGCAGTTCGAAGAAAGCGACTTGATTCTGTGACCGTCCGGAGAGCGGGTTACGATAATCGGGTCTGACATTGACGCGTTTACGTAAGTTATTTTCATTTGCTTTGTATCAACAATGCCCATAAAAAGTACCGTGTACTTATCTTGCAAGTGCATGCTCTTGATTGCGGCATCAATCGATACTATAAGAGCTGGAAGGTTTTCCTTGTCTTCTTTGATTTTTACTGTGTTCATTACAAAGCCCATTACGAGGGCTGCTGCAAGTCCTTTTCCAGAAACGTCACCGAGCATGAGGAAAGTTTTGTTTTCATCAATCGGGAGAACTGTGTAGTAGTCACCCGAAACGTTGATGAGTGGCCTAAAATATGCTGCGAGTTTCATTCGTTTTACGTCTGGCATTGTTTGTGGCAAGAATGAACGTTGTGTATCTGCAAGTTGTTCCCATTCACGCGAAAGCTCGGAAATCTCTGAAAGACTCGAAATGATTCGTGCGCGGTTTTGGAAACGGCAGAATTCTTCGTAAAGTTTTGGGAAAATTTCAGTATCAAAAAGGTATGTATATCGGTTAAAGACATAAAAATGTTCGCAGTTGTTTACGAAGAAAAATCCTCGTGCGTGTGTGGATTTGCTTATGAGTCCGCCATCGTCACCAAAAAAGAACACTCCGTCTGGCCAGTCGATTTTGTAGTTGGTTTCAAGTTTTTTTAAAAGTTCACTATTGTCCGTAAGTCTGTTCGGACTGTTGTAGAGTGTATAATTTGCAGCACAGTCAATGTAAAGCACGGAGCAGTCGGCCTGCAGTTCAAGAATCTCGGATATTACATTGTAAAAGTCTTCAAGGGAATAGCAGAAGCGCAATCGTTTTATAAAGCCTGTAAAATATGCGGTGGCACCGGTTTGCATTACTTCGGTTTCGATATTTGTTTTTTTGCTTGAATAGACAATCTGGCTTACGATGAGCAAAATCGCAAAAAGAATCGAAGTTACTACAATAGGAAAGGTGTTCGTGTATGTTTTGTAGTCATTTATTTTTACCTGAGGCGCAAGATACATTGCGACAAAGACAAAAATAAGTGCGGCTATAAGATTAATTATAACTAACGCAACACGTCTTCGGGCTTTATACATTATACACTCCTTTAATAAATGAAATTCATTTTTTTATAGAGAATTCTAAAAAAGTCAATTTTTGAGTTTTTTGGGATACCCTTATATTATTTCATATTTTTTGGATTTTTAGAAATTTTTATCTTAAATATCGGCAGAAAATGCAAAAAAAAACAGATTCCAGTATATGAAATCTGTTTTTATGAATTAAAGATGTCTCGAAAAACTCTGTTAGTTTTCCGAAGTTCCCTTAATATTCGTTGTCGTTTTTGCGTGCGGAACGACGGTTTTGGAATGGCCTTGAAGTTCTGCGTGCAAAATTGTCGTCACCATCGTTTGATTCTTCATTTCTGAATCTAGGTGTACGTTTTTTGTCAACGGCTTCGTTCACTCTGACTTTTCGTCCGTCTATTTCTTTTCCGTTGAGAGAAGAAATTGCGGATGTGGCAGAAACGTCGTCAGGCATCTCTACGAATCCGAATCCTTTTGACATTTCGGTGAATTTGTCTTTGATGATTGTTGCACTTGCAACTTCGCCGTACTCTCCGAAAATCGAACTCAATCGCTCTTCGGTTGTGGAAAAACTTAAATTTCCAATGTAGATTTTTTTCATAAAATTCCTTGCTAAAAAGCTGTTTGATATTATATAGGAAAGAATTGATTTATGACATCTCTAAAAACATCCAAATTTTAAGTTTTTCGAGATGCCCTATATTTTTACTTTGTGATATAATCTTTTGTATTATGAATTTGAAGACTTCTATGATTCAGTCAACTGAAAAAACTGATTTTATAAAATGGAATCCAAGCTACAAAACAGGAATTCCTGTTATTGACGAGCAGCATGAGCATCTTGTTAACTTGTGCAATGATTTTTATAAAAATCTGCTTACGAATAAGGGTACGGACGAATACAAAAAACTGGTAAAGGAAACGCTTGATACTTGCGTAAAGTATGCTGCAACCCACTTCCAGGAAGAAGAAAAACTTATGATTGCTTCAAACTTTTCTGGTTACAATGAACACAAACATTCGCATGATGTGTTCAAGGAAAAGTGTCAGGACACTTGTTTTAATATTGACGATATTTCGGTTGCGGAAGCAATAAAATTTGCAAAATTTTTGTACGAGTGGATTCATAATCACATTGCGCACGAAGACAAACTTTATATTCCGACGCTAAAAAAATTCTTACAGGAGCGGGCAAGTAAATAGTTTATGATAAAGGCTGAAATTAAAGATACAGAACTTTTAAAACATCTTGATTCAATTCATAAAGATGAGATGGATATTTTTCTTATGGCGGACGGCGAGTTTCGTGGGGCTTTTTTGAACGGTACCCGGCTCGTGAACCAAATGCGTGCCCAGCACAATCTGGGGATTCTTGAAACTCTTGTTCTCGGACAAGCCGCTTTGTGTGCAGCCTTGCTGATTCCTACGATGAAAGGTCGCGAGCACATGACTTTTAGGTACGATACAAACGGGCCTGCCGCGGGATTTAGCGTTGAGGCAGATTCAACGGGATATGTCCGCGGATTTTTGCTTCAAAATCATATTCCGTTGGACAAACCGCTCGAAAGCTGGGATTTGGAGCCTTTTTTGGGCGACGGAACTGTTACGGTTTCTAGAATTGGCGAAGGAATGAAACAGCCACAGGTTGGAACTGTCGAAATTATGTACAAAAATATCGCAAAAGATTTGGCTTGGTATTTTGCACAGTCTGAACAACTTCATACCGCATTCAACACCAGCATTCAGTTTGACAAGCAAGGGCGCGTAATTGGTGCCGGAGGAATGTTCTTGCAGCATATTCCGTCAACTGGCGGAAAAATTGCAAAAAAATCCGGTGAAGATGAGACTGAGCAGCTTTCGCGTGAAGAAAAAGAAAAACGACTCATTCAAAAAGTTGAGAATGCTTTTACGGCAATGCCGTCGATTGGAAACTGGTTTGCCGAAGGCGGAAATATGCGTGATGCCGTAATGGGGCTTTTCCGCGAGTTTAAGCCAACGATTGTTCTTGACAGAGAAATCATATTTGATTGTCCGTGCAATCAAGAATATTATGCGAACCAAATAAAACATCTTCCAAAAAAAGAAGTGGAGGATATTCTTGCAAGCGATGAGGAAACTCTCGAAATCATTTGTCATAATTGTGGTTCGGTTTATAAAATTCCAAAGGACATGCTTCGCTAAATGACTCTTGTAATTGGAGGAGCTTTTTCAGGCAGGCACGATTTTGTTTTTTCTCATTTTAAGAAAGAAGATTGCTACGAAATTTCTTCGGAAGATGTTAGGGAGTTTTTTGAAGAACAGTCTCGCGCGCAGTCTGGAACTGTCGTGCCTTCAAAAGTTTGTGAGAGAATTTCTTCGTTCAAGGTTGTTATTGCGACCGAAGCTGGCTGTGGCATTATTCCCCTGTCAACGGCTGAGCGCAACAGCCGTGAAGCCAACGGTCGTCTTAATTGTGCCCTTTCAGGGATTGCCAAAAATGTAATTTTGATGACTGCGGGAATCCCGCAATTTATAAAAGGCAAACTTTCGTCGTTTGATAATTTGTCTTGTGAGAAAAATTTTTATGCCGTTGTTTTTAGGCATGGTCAGACAATTTCTAATGTTCTTCGCCGTTTTGCAGGCGGACTTTCGGACGTGTCGCTTAATGAAACGGGAATTTTGCAGGCGGAAAACGTGCATAAAACTTTGCTGGCTCTTTTTGGCGGATTTCAGAAGAACGTAAAAAATCAGATTTTAAATTCAAAAAAAGTTTTTGTTTCTCCGATGGCGCGGGCATTAAAAACCGCTGAAATAATTTTTCCTGACTCAGAAATAGAAGTGGTCGAAGATTTTCGGGAAATGCGAATGGGACTTTTTGAGAATATGAGCCATGAGGAACTCTCCTTGGGAATGTTTGCAGATGGCTCAAAATCAAAGGAAAATGCACAGATTTATCAGAACTGGCTAGATTCAAAGGGGGCTCTCCCTGCCCCTTCATCAAAAGAATTTCCTGGTGAATCAATCAAAACTTTTACAGAGCGAGTTTGCAAGGCTTTTCGGAAACTTATTGATTCAAGTTCAAGTGAGGAGATTCCGATTGTTGTTGCGCACGGTGGAGTTCAAATGGCAATTTGCTACAATTTTTTTGCTGGCGGAAAATTGTATCCGTATTTTTCTTGGCAGAGCGACAATGCCGCTTTTAGGTTCGGCGAAATCCTAACTTAAAACAAGACGGCTCTAAAAACTGAAATTTTTAGCATTGCCTTATATTTTCTGTATTTTAAACCTAGCAAAACAATCATTTTAGAAAACTTTTAACCTCGTAGAGATTCCCTAAAGAAAATCATTTGTGATAAAATGCTGTATCTATGTAAAGAAACCATGCAATAAGGAGATTTTTTAAAATGGACATGCAGATGAATTTCGTGAGAAAACTTCCAGTTCCAAAAGAGCTGAAAGAACAATTCCCGCTTGGTGAGGAAGTAAAAAAAATCAAAGAAGAGAGAGACGAAATCATAAAAAACATTTTTGAAGGAAAAGACAATCGCTTTCTTCTTATCATCGGTCCATGTTCTGCTGATAACGAAACTGCTGTTCTTGATTACATGAACAGACTTGTTAAGGTTCAGGAAAAAGTTAAGGATAAAATTTTCATCATTCCGAGAGTTTATACAAACAAACCTCGCACAAAGGGAACTGGCTACAAAGGAATGTTGCATCAGCCTGACCCAGAAAAGGCCGAGGATATGCTTGCAGGAATCATCGCAATCCGCGAAATGCATACTCGTGTTGTAAAAGAAACTGGTTTTACCTGTGCCGAGGAAATGCTTTATCCTTCAAATCACCGTTATCTTTCTGATCTCCTGGCTTATGTTGCGATTGGTGCTCGTTCTGTTGAAGACCAGCTTCACAGAATGGTTGCGAGCGGTGTCGGAATTCCTGTCGGAATGAAAAATCCTACTTCTGGCGACATTTCAGTTATGATGAATTCGATTACAGCTGCGCAGGCTCATCAAAAATTCCTTTACCGTGGTTGGGAAGTTACGACAGAGGGAAATCCTCTCGCACATGCGATTTTGCGTGGGTATGTTGACGCGCACGGAAGAAGTCATGCGAACTATCACTATGAGGATATTCGAAACCTTGTGGATTGCTACGCAAAAGAAAATCTCAAAAATCCTGCGTTAATCGTTGATTGCAACCATGCTAATTCTGGAAAGAAATATCTTGAGCAGATTCGAATTGCAAAAGACGTTATTCACAGTTGTCATGTTTCTGATGACATTAAAAAAATTGTAAAGGGCTTGATGATTGAAAGCTACATCGAAGATGGCGCGCAGGCAATTGGCGATGGCGTTTACGGAAAATCAATCACAGACCCATGTTTGGGCTGGGAAAAAAGCGAAAGATTGATTCTTGATTTGGCTGAGATTCTTTAAGTAAAATTTTCTGTAAAAAGAGTGCTGGTAAGCGCAAAGCGTGGTTCGGCACTCTTTTTTTTATAAGCGAATTCCGAATTGGATGCTCGGTGCAACTTTTAGTTTGTCTGCTCCGAACGGAGAAATGGAATTTAATTTTACGGACGAATTGAAGGCTTCATCGTTGAAATCTTTGATTTTAAATTCGAACATTCCTGCCGTAAAAAATGTTATTCTTCCAAGAACTTTCAGTGAAAGTGCGGTTCTGTATTCTGGCACAAAATTGAATTTTCTCGAATCTGAATCTTCTTGCTCAGTCCAAAGAAACTTTCCAAAAAGTTCATTTTCAAATTTTATCTGCTTAAAAATGCTCATTTGGTTTCCGAATCCGATGGAAAGTTCGTATGTTTTTTTGAACCTTGTCAACTCTTGTGCCGTCAAGACTGAACCAAAAATTGAAGAAGTTCCAACGTGAACTCCGAAACCCAAAGTCCAGTTTGTGTTTGTGTATATTTCTGGAATGATGTTAAAAAAATGCGACGGGACTAAATCCGCTTGCTCGATGATTTTTTTTGATTCTCGTCGTGAAAGTTTTTTTTGAGTAAGGTCTGTTTTGTTTAATTCAAAATTTTTTACGAGCGCTTCGCCGATTTTAAAAGAGTACGCGTGATTTAAATGCGGATAGAATTTTGTGATTTTTGCTTCCCCTAAAAAAAGCCCTGCGGCTGTAAAATATTCGACTTTTACAGCAGTTGGTGTAGGAATGAGCGTTTCGTCGCTTAAAACTGCCCTGTAATTTATAGTTCCTGGACAGCCAATCATAATATTTTTCTTAAAGTTCGGAATTAGGACTACTGGAAGAGTCATATTTTCATATTGAATTTTCCCGTTGATTACGCGCGCCATTAATTTATCATTTTCATCAAAGATTGCGATTTCTTCTGTTCCCTGAACGGTCACAAGCGCATAGTTCATTGTGGAAAAAATTTCATTTTCTGAAAGAGCGAGCATGTACGAAAGATAAGTTTCGTTTGCGTGCATGTCCGAAAATGCGAGCGCGAGGTAATCTAATCCCCCGTTTGTACGTTCATTCAATTTTGTTACAAGCCAGCTTCCGATTCCTCCGTTTTGTTCAGGCGCGTCTTCCGTGTCCTTTTTGTCTGGAAAAAGTTTGTTCATGAGTTTTGCGACCCGCGTGTGAAGTTTTATGGCTCCGCTGTAGTATTTTTCAACATTTTCGCTTAGCGCGTTTACGATATTCGTTATTACGATTGGGACGAGCGGACCTGTTTTAAAAGGTGCGTATTCGCGGCCCATGAGTTTTACGAAATATTCATTGATTTTTGGAATGAATTTTTCATCGTAAAGTTCTTTTTGTGTGTTACAGCCGTTAACAAAAACTTTCGTGTTGCCGTATTTGTGATATTTCCAGTTGCCTCGGTTCATTGGCACAGTCGGAACAACATCCTCTGCGTTTACTATATTCCAGATAAATCCGTATTTTTCTTCCTGCGAGTTTGTCGTTACGTTTGGGGCTGCGAATGTGTATGTGTAAATCGCTCCTTTTTCAAAGAAGTTGTCATCGAGCAATAGCGACGAAAGCAAGTTTGCGATTGCCCCGCCCCGGCTATGCCCTGTGATTAAAAGATAGGCTTGTGTCGGGTCGATTTTGTGGCGTAGCATGTACGATATTAGTGCTGTGTGCAAAACTGCCGAAGCTGTTGCGAATCCCTTGTGAATTTCATCCTGCTTTTGGCTGGCATCGTTGATGTTTAGGTTTGAAATCCATTCGTTCGCATTTAGGGGCGTGCCTCGGATTACGAGAAGAATCAGAGTCCTTTTGCCGGCAGGCGTTTCGATTTCTTTTGAAGCAAAACTGAATGCACATTGGTCATTTCCCCAAAGCGCGTCATTGTAGTTTATTTCGTAATGAAATTCCATGTCAGATTCGTTGATTCCTAAAAGTTCATAATTCTTTTTTAGCGGATTAGAAGTCGCATCGGCAAGAACGTCTGCATACGAAGCGTCTGAAAGCATACATGCAAATCGTGCCAATTCGTGATTGTAGCTGAATGCAGTTCCTTCTGTAAAAAAATCCTCTCGCCATTCGACAGGAATTCTTGTTTCGCTAATGAGATTTTCAGATGTCTTGCAATTGAGATAAAAATTTATTGTTTTTGCATACAAGAAATTTTTATTTTTAAAAACAAGGAGAAGACTGAACAAAAAAAGAATTCGAATAAATCTTGTTTTTTTAGACAATGACATAGACGTAAAATTAATTTTAGCTTAAATGTCTAAAAGGTCAATACTTGCATCAGTTATTATTTCCCTGTCCCCAGAATCGATTATTGCCCGCTCCAATACATTTTCCAATTCTCGGATATTTCCAGGCCAATCATGTTCGCAGAGTTTTTCAAGTGCCAAAGGAGAAAGAAATTTTTGCGCACCGACTTTTTTTAAGTAGTTTTCACAAAGAAACGGAATATCTTCCTGACGTTCTTTGAGCGACGGAATTTTGATTACGAATTTTGTGAGCCGATAAAATAAGTCTTTGCGGAATTCTTTTTCGCGGATTTTCTGCTTTAAATTAGCGTTAGTCGCAAAAATGAGCCTTAAATCTGCATGAAGAAGTTTTCCCGAACCGACTTTTCTAAAATTCCCTGTTTCCAAAAAGTACAAAAGCTTTTTCTGAATAGCCAGTTCCGAATCACCGATTTCGTCAAGAAACAGAGTTCCGTTGTCTGCAAGTTGAACAAAACCGTTTCTTGCGACTGCATCGGTAAATGCGCCTTTTTCGTTTCCAAAAAGCTCGCTTTCCACGAGCGTTATCGGAATGTCCGGAATTGAAACCGGAATCAGCGGTTTTTCTTTTCGCGACGACAATTCGTGAATCACCGATGCCGCCGTGGATTTTCCGCTCCCGGTTTCGCCCAAAAGTAAAATTGTAGTGTCCAAATTTGCCGCGACCAAAAGTCGTTTCTTAAAATCTGTAATCAGCTGCGAATTTCCCGCAAACACAGAAAGACACTTAGGAAAATCGATTTCAGAATTTCCTTCGGGAGAAAACTTACCAGCATCTTCATTCGTTTTTGCAGGAAAGACTGGGGTGAATTTCTTTTGAGGTTTTATGTCAGAATTTTTTTGCGAATGATTTATTTCGAATCGCACAGGATTCTGATTTTCTTTTGAATCCATAAAATCCATGTATCTTTGACTAAAATCATCCGAAAAGACTTCTTCCTTTGAATTGAGCGGAAAGACAGGAATGTTAGAATTTTCCCAAAACTGGGCATTAAGCCTGTCTTTGATAGTCAAATCGAGAACAATTGAAGTCGGCGTGTAATTCTCTAAAAATTTAAAAAGTGAGAATGAATCCGAAGTCATAAAAACAGTTTTTTTGGCACCAATGCCTTTTTTTACGGCATTAAGAATTTCTGAATTATCAGAAAACAAAATTAGTATTTTTTCAGTATTCAACATTTTTAAATCTTTTTATATTGCTAATAAAAATATGTTTTTAGTTTATACCGAAAAATAATAATTTTAATTTAAAAAGCGATAAAAAAAAGATACTTTTTTATGACTTTAAGATTAATTATATGCATTAACTCCAAATTCTACAGAATTTCAAAAAACTCCAATTTTTTATAACAAAAAAAATCTTGTTTGCTATAAAAAATGCTTATTTTTTACGAGTGGGAAAATGTAATTCCTGAGCCTCGTAATTCACTGATTCCTCCGTTTTTCTTTACAGCCTCAATTTTTTGGTCGAATTCACGGATTACAGAGTCGATATGAGTAATAATTCCGAGCATTTTTCCAGAACTTTGAAGAGACTTTAAAGCCGCAATTGCCTCGTTTAAAGGTTCGCCGCTCAAGGTTCCAAAACCTTCGTCAAGGAAAAGCGAATCAACACGCACATTTTTGCTGGCAATTTCTGCAATTCCCAATGCAAAGGACAAGCTGATTATGAATTTTTCTCCGCCGCTCATATTTGAAACAGGTCTGTCATCTTTTGAATCTGCATAGTTTTCGTCATGAATAAGAAAATCAACTTTTCCAGGCTTTTGAACCATTGTATATTTTCCAGAAATCCTAAAAAGATAATGATTTGCTTTTTTTAGGAGTTGCTTGAATGCCAAAGATTGTACAAAAACTTCAAAGTCTTCGCCGTCTTTTTTACCTACAAAATTCTGAACCTGCGCCCAAAGATTTTTTTCTTCAAGAGATTTTTCCAATTTTTCGTGCATTTTCTCGAATTCTTTTCTGTTTTTTTCATTTGCGGCAAGTTGATTTTTTATGCTTCCTATTTCTTGATTTAAAATTGAGTCTTCGGAATCAAACTTTTGTTTAGAAGCTAACAAATCTTCTTGACTTTCTGTTGTGAGTTGCAACTTTCGGCATTCTTCAAGATTCTTTTTTGAAAGTTCGATTTCTTTGTTGGTTTCGGCATCGCGTGTTTTTAAACGCTCTTTTTCTTCCTTTAGAATAGGAATTTTTTCTTCATTGGAAAGTTGGTCCTTAAAGTCTTGAACCGAAGAAAAACCGTTTTTTTCGATTGAAAGCAAAAATTTAGCTTGAGCGGCTTCCAGTTTAGGTTTCCGCGAGTCGATATTTTTTTCAAGTTCCAGGATTTTTGTTTCTGCAGCCGTTTTTGCATTGATTGCAGAATTTTTCTTTTCTTCGGAATCTTTGAGTGTTTTTTTTAGATTCTCGATTCTTTCATTGAACGCTTTTTTTTCAGTTTCAACAGATTTTTTTCCGTATAAATTTTCTCGTTCTTCAGAAAGAATTTTGTAATTTTGCTCAGCGACGTCAAAAGCCTGCTTTTCGGATTCAAAATGTGCTTGTAATTTTTCAATATCGATTGATTTTCGTTCGCTTTCCTTTTCGAGAAGAAGATTTTTTGAATTTTCAAATTTTTCTCGTTTTTCCCGGAATGTTCGTTCTTTTATCGTGAATTTTTTTATCAGCTCTTCAATTTCTGGCTCGGTTTGTACGCAGATTTTCCAGTCTGAAAGATTTCCGTTTATTTCGTCGAAAAGTTTTGATTTTTCAATTTTAGCTTCTTCAAGCAGTCTTGAAAAATTTTCAAGTTGATTTTTTGAAGCTGCGATGCATCCTTCGATTTCTTGCTGGGTTTTCTTTGTCGAATCAATTTTTTTGCTCAGCGACGAAACTGTTTCTCCTATTTTTGTTGTTTTTTCGTCGAGTCCATTTTTTGATTCCGATTCGCCCTTTTCGCAAGCTGGATGCAAAGTTGAGCCACAGACTGGGCAAGGTTTTTCTGCCGAAAGACCTGTTCGTAAAAGCAAAGAGACTGCGACATATTCAGTGCTTACAAGATTTTTTAGTTGCTCATTAAAACTTGCAAGTTCATTTTTAGCTGCGAGCAAATCTTTTTCTTCCAATTTTAAATTGTTTTCTTCAATTAAAATGTTCTTACTTGCGCTTGTGATTTTGTTGTTCCACTCTCCTAGTGATTTTAAAGAGCGCGTTATGAGCGGAAGGACTGTGCTGAGATTTTCGTCGTGCTGATTTTCAGAAATATAATTCTTGTAGGAAAGGTTTTCTTGTTGAAGCGTTTCGATTTGGCTCTCAAGATTTTTTAGTTTGTCTTTTGCCAAAGTAACTTCGCGCTCAGCGTTTGAGTATCGTTTGCTAGCTTCGTTGAATTGCCCCAAAACTGGTTCAAGTTTTGCGTCAATTTTACTCACTTCCTTCCAGATTTCATCTTCTTTTTTTAGTTTGATTTGTTCTTCATCGTATTTTTTTTGATTTTCGCTAAAAATCTTTTGAGCATCAAAAAGCATTTTTTCTGTGTTGGAAAAATTATTTTTTTCGTTGGCGAGCATTTTGAGCGAATCTTCTTGTTCACGGTTCTGTGTTTCAAATTCTTTAAAATCTGCTTTGCAAAAAAGTGCTTTTTCTGCGAGTTCAAGGATTTTTGCCTTTTTTTCGAAATCTATTTTTTCTGATTCGTAATTTTTTCGGTTTTGGATTGCGTCAAGATTTTTTTTAGTAAAATCATCAAGTTTTTTGAGCCAATCAATGGACTCCTGAATTTTTTGCAATTCTTTCTGATTGCCAGAAATTTGCCTTTTATTGGAGTCGATTTTTTCATTGAGCTCTTTTATTTGTTCGTCAGAAAATATTTCGATTTGTGAAATGCTCTTTTTTATTTCATCGTAGGCGTTCAGTTTTTCATTTGCTTTTTTCCAGATAAAACTTGCGAATGCCTTGTATTTTTGAGTCCCGTTGAGTTTTGCGAGAATGTTGGCACGCGAACGTTCATCGCCAGAAATAAAAGTTTCGAATTGTCCCTGGGCAAGCATTATTGAGCGACAGAATTCATCGTAATCAAGCTGAATTATTTCGGCTGTTCGGGCGGCAAGCTTACTTGCTGTTTTTGCGGTAAACTTTTCGCCGTTGTTTGTGTTCGTAATTTGGCAAGATGCCTGACATAAGTTTCCGTCGATTTTGTCTTTTGCCTTATGCTGCTCAAATTCAGAAATAAAAATGCCTTTTTTGCATTCGTAAGTCACTCGTGCCATGCATTTTGAAGTATGGCGAGTCATAAGTTCATTTGAATCTGTAAATTTTGTTTGCCGCGGCGTGCGACCGTACAGTGCAAGCGTAATTGCGTCAAGAATCGTGGTTTTTCCGGCTCCTGTTTCTCCGCAGATTACGAATAAATCGTGATTTTTTTTGTAGTCTGGATGCGTAAAGTCAATGCACCATGAGCCTTTTAAAGAATTCAAGTTTTCAATTTCGATTTTTTTAATTTTCAATTTGCCCTTCTCCGTTTAGTTTGACGGTTCTGCCAAAAATTCGTCGTATGCTTCTGTAAAAATGTGAAGATATTTTTTTAAAATCTCTTCTTGGATTTTTTGATTTTCGTCTTCGTCTTCATTGTTCAAAAAATTTTTAGATTTTGCGCGAATCAAGTTTTCAAAAATTTCTTCGGGTTCAAGATTTTTTACTTCTTCACTGTCTAATTCTGTGTTTTCGTTGTTAAAAAAAATCTGCAACGCTCTGAAGTTTTCGGCTTACGATAAATACGTTCTTTTCTTCGAGCTCGTTAATCAAATCTTCCAATAAGTCGTTTATGTTTATGCCGTCTTCGAGTTTGTAGTAAAGTTCAAGAAATGTCGTTTTTCCGGAGGATTTTTTTTGTATTCTTCAAGAAACGAAAGAATTGTTTTTGAGTCGCCGTTTATTCGCCTGTAATTTACAATGGAAGGAATTTTCAGTTTTGAGACATTTGTTTTTCCGGGTTTCGCTTCGACTAAAAGGACGTTGTGGGGAATTTGAGCTTCGTCAAAACCCATTACGAATGGCGAACCTGAATACATGATTTTTGGATTTTTTCCAACGGTGGTTGTGTAATGTATGTGTCCGAGGGCCACGTAGTCAAATTCTTTCGGAAAAATATTTTCGTGAACACTTCCAAGCTTTCCAACAACGTCGAGAACACGCCTTCCGTCATCGGAGCGATTTTCATTTTGCTGATTTTCAAAGCGTCCCTCAAGATTTGCGGCGTACAAATGTCCAGTCGCAATTATAGGAATATCTTTTTTGCCACGGAGCGACTCGGCTTTTTCAAGGATTTTTTTATAGAGCGCACCGTATGCCCTGTCGCTAAAAGTTCCGTCTTCTGTTTCTTTATTTTCATCGATGTAATTTCTAAGTTCGCACTCGTGCGCAAAAGGCACTGCTGCGCAAATCGCAAGTGGCTGCTCAGCTTCATCGAAAAGTTCAAAAACCATTTCGTCGCTCGATGTGTTTGTGAGTGAACCTACAACGTGAATGTTCAGGTGCTTAAAAATTGCCTTTTCTGTATCAAGCAAGTCTCCTGAATCGTGATTGCCGCCTACAACGACAATGTTTTTGCAACAAGTTGATTGAAGGGATGCCAAAAAGTCTGCATATTGTGTTTTCGAAAAATTCGGCGGGTTTGCCGTGTCAAAAATATCGCCAGAAACGACTAATGCCTGTGCGCCATTTTCTATAATCTGAGTCCGTAGCCAGTCTAAAAAGAATTTAACTTCTTTTGTTCTGTCAATGTCGTGCATTTTGTTTCCTAAATGCCAGTCAGCTGTATGAATAAATTTCATAAAAATCTCCAAGATATTCCATACATAAAATAATCTATTTTCAAAAAAATGAATAGCCTTTTGAATAAAAAACTTGTCATTTTTTCAGAAATACTGTATCACTAAAAGTATGGTTAGAATTCTTTTTTTAATTTTTATGACTTTGATTCTTGTGTCTTCGTGTAAAAATACGAAAACTGACTCAAAAAAAATCGAAACTGTCACGGTGGATGTTGAAAAACTCGATGTTGACTCTTCCCTCGATCCTGCTTACACGCTTCGAACTCCTGAACAGCTGGGCAAAACGCGTAATTATTCAAAAAGAACTGTTTTGGTTAGCTTTTCAGAGCCAGTGAGCGAAGATGAGGCGAAGGAGTTTGCTAAAAAATTGAATCTTGATTTGACTTATTTTTATTCGAATTTTAATATGTGCGCTCTTAGTTCAAAACGCGATTTGACAGATGAGGAAATG
The DNA here is from genome assembly GCF_014737315.1 of Treponema zioleckii. GTDB lineage: Bacteria > Spirochaetota > Spirochaetia > Treponematales > Treponemataceae > Treponema_D > Treponema_D zioleckii. The sequence continues at coordinate 24,013 of NZ_JPUF01000047.1, forward strand.
CATGATTTGATTCTGCACCTTGAAGGGCTGCAAAAAGTTCTGCAGGTGGAACGCGATGAAATCATGCATTTGGATTCGGAAGAGGATTAAAAGGTTCAATTCCGAGGTTTTGCAAAGTCCGTCATTCAGAACTTGTTTCGAAATCCCTGCTTGTCTCTGCCTCATAATCCAGATGCTGAACTGAGTTCAGCATGACAGAAAACTCGGCATTTGTCTTAAAAATAAAAAGTCAGGTAAAAACCTGTCGGCATGACTGAAAGTTTTACGTCGTCGTTCTGAGAGTTTACTTTGTGGAGCCATGGGACTAAGAATCCTGCACCAGTTCCTATGGCCGCGCCTGTAACAACGTCCGTAAAAAAGTGATTCCCGCTGCTCATTCTTAAAATTGCTGTTGTAAGGGCAAGGCCGTAGCTTCCGGCGATTACAGGAACCTTCCACGGTGAGTTCGGAAAGTATTTGCAGAAAGTGTAGCTTGCAAAAGTTGCTCCTGCAAATGCCATTGTAGAGTGTCCCGATGGAAAACTGTTCGCAAAGTCGCCTTCTTTAACGTCGTCTTCTGGATGAGTGCTTGGATCGTAATACATATACGGTCGGATACGTGTTACCGCTAGTTTTGTAAGTTCCTTTATTCCGTTTGCGATTAACATTGTTTCTGCGTACATTACTGCATTTGTAAACCATGTGTCTTTGTCGGTCGCAAGAAGTACTAGAGGGGCTGCCATTGAAGCTACGAGCGTGCAATCAGCTGCAGTGTCCCGTGATTTTGAGTACTGATGCATAAAAAAACGGTCGAGTGAGTTTACATCATTTTTGTCGTAAGTTTCGCCTTCATACTTCTGTCTGTTTATTTCTAGTGCGTTGTCTAAAATCAAATCGCTGCCAGAAAGTAAAACTCCCCCGCCAAAAAGAATTCCGTCTTCTACGGGATTTAGTTTAAAAATGGCTTCAGCAAAAATAAAAGACGAAATGATAAAAATAAAAATTGAGGTAAGAATCTTCTTCATTTTAGTTCCAGTTCAAAAATTATTTGTTTTTATTGAGACGCACATTTATGAGTGAAAGTGCAATCATTGCGACTACGTTTATGAGCAAAGTTGAGATGGCGCCTGTTAGACCAATGTGGTCAGCGACTTTTCCGACGATTTGCGGGGTAATAATGCCGCCCAGAGCCGAGATTGCAAGAAACATACTTGTTCCAAAGTCAGAACCTTTAATGGCTACAGCCGCGTTTGAAACTCCTGTAGGATAAATTCCTGCAAAAAAGAATCCTAGCCCGATTATTGCGATTGTGATTACAACAAGATTTTTTGTGCTTACAAGCAGAATAAAAAATATTGCTGTTGCAATGCAATCCGCAAGAATAATCCATTTTTGTTTGATTTTCGTGGACAAAACTGCTGTTGTAAGCCTTCCGACGAGAACCGCGAGCCATGTTAACGAGACTAATTCGTTTGCATAAGTTTGTGACATGACTCCCGTGTTTTTTAAGTAGCTTACAAACCAACCGTTAACACAGTTTTCAAGTCCTAAATAAAAAAACAAGATAAAGCCAGAAACATAAAAAATCGGCATAGTCCAGAATCTTTTTTGTTCTGGTAAAATCGATTTTGAATCATCAGTTTTTGTTTTTGGTGTGCCCGATAAATCAAGCTTGCAAAGGAATAAAATCGAAAGCACAGAACCGACTGTGATTGTGTAGATAATATCGCGCCAAGTAAGGTTGAGATTTATATAAATAGAAAGCAGTGTTGGTGCAAGAAAAGCTCCAATCGCAAATACCATGTGAAGAATATTGAGCGAAGCAGCGCTGCCGTCACCTTTTTCGTTTATGTATGCATTGTTGATGATGCTATAGCAGCCTCTGCTGATTCCGAGCGTCAAAAAAAGCAAAAGCAGAATCGGAACCGGCGGTAGCATGGAAATTCCTATAAGCGAAACTGGCTGTAAAATTGCCGTCGTAATAATTGAACATTTTCTGCCAATCAATTTTGTCAGTCCTGGATTTACAAAACTTGCAAGAAAATTACCAACCGCAAATATCGAAAGAAGACTTCCGCTGATTGTATAGCTTAAATTCGCTTCCTCGCGGAGATATGGAAGAATGGCTCCTACTAAAAGGACCATGGCACCGTTTATAAAAAAAGAAAAATAATTTGGGAAAAATAACTTTATTTTTATGCTGTTACTCATAGTTTTTTATTTTATCTAGAAATCATCTTTTTGTGTACAGGGAAAATCCTGAACGCTGTTAAGAACGTCTGTAGCTGTTGCTTTGCATTTTCCCCGGAAAGTTAGTTTAAAACTTTGCAGTTAAGATATGTCGACTGTCACAGCTGCAAGCCATTTTCCGCCTTGTCGTTCAAAAATCGTTATGTTGTCAATCAAAAAATCTTCTGCTAGTTTCATTTCATTCATCACTTGTAAAGCTTTTGTCGTAGCTCCTGCTGGAATGTCTCGGTTTGCCACAGTTCCATGCGGTTGAAAGGGGCGTTGGTCTTTTTTTGTACAGCCCGGACATGCTTTTAGAATCGCTTTTAAGGTTTCGTCGCGAAGTCTCGTCCAATTTTCATTTGCGACTACTTTTGCAAAAATGGTCCTGTCGCCAAATGCGTCAAAATTATCGATATGCGCCGTAAAACCTAAGTGCTTTGGTAAAATTTCATTTTCAATCGCGGTAACCAAATCTTTTGTAGAAAAATCCCTTTGCATCTTAAATGGCGGAACGAGAGTAATATGAATCGGCGTTCCATAACCAGACTTGCATCCGTAAACTTCGTTCATGTAACGACGACAATCTTCGAGGGTAAGCGTTATGTCCTCTGGAAGCAGAACGCCAATAAAGTGAGTTTGTTCTGGAAAGTTGTTTTTTTTCATGTTTTTGATTATAGCACAAATGCGAGTCAAAAGTCGTATAACAAACTTTCGCAAAAATCCCGATTTTTGATATAATTTTAGTATGTCGATTTGCACGAAAAATTTTCGGTGGATACGATGAGCGAACTTCAAAAAACTCGCACGTATGCCGTATCGCTTTTGTTTGATGAAGACTCTGCTAAAAAAATCTTGACGCTCCAAAACGAAGCTGCCGCGATTACTCAAAATGATAGTCTCGTAAAGGACGCGCCTCCGCCGCATATTACGCTCGGAATGTTTCATGCCGCCGATTCCGATTTGCAAACTTTACGAACAGCATTTCTTGATTTTTCAAAAAATATTTCTCAGCAGTTTTCAATTTCTTTTTCTGATTTTGACAGTTTTCTCAAAAAAGTGATTTTTCTTTCGCTTAAAGATTCCGAATCGTTAAAAGAACTTAATCTGATTCTCCACGAAAAATACTTCAAGGATTTTAAAGCTGGCGCAAACAGAAATTACACGCCAGAACGATTTTTTCCACATGTCGCAATTGCCTTAAAACTCAAGCCTGAGCAATTTGAAAAAGGAATTAAATGGGCGTGCCCTGCCTGTCGGCAGGTCGGGCTTTCCGCACTTCCGCTTTCGCTCCATTCCACGCAAGCGTGGAACGCCTTCGGCGGTGCTACAATCCCTCACGCGGTTTTGCCTGCATCTGCAAAAATTTTTTCCGCAGTCCTTGCTCAATGCAAACCTTATAAAATTCTTGAAAGCGTAAGTTTTCCGAGCAAAATATGGACTTCGCCGCAAAGACACAAAAATATGGCCGCAATAAAAAGTACTGGCGGAAAACTCGAAGTTACGCTCAGAGCCACTCTTTTTAAATTTGGCTTTCGATTTCGCAAAAATGACAAAAGACTTTCGGGCAGCCCGGACATCGTTTTTCCGCATTATCGCGCCGTAATCTTTATAAACGGATGTTTTTGGCATTCTCATGGCTGGAAAAGTGAGTCTTCCGTAATAAAGTCAACGCTCCTAGATGAAGATGTTTTGTATTCCCTGCAATGCGAAAAATTCCGAATGCCTACAACGAACATCGATTTTTGGGTCAGAAAATTTTCCCGAAACCGAGAACGCGATATTCGTGATATTGAAAAACTTCTTCTTGAAGGCTGGCGAGTTGGCATTGTTTGGGAGTGCTCGATAACTGGCAAAAGCCGCAATGAAAAAATTCTTTCGATTGCCGAAAAAATTTCTTGCTGGCTTGAAGAAGAAAAATCAGAACTTTTTAGAGAATTTTAGAATTTCTGGATTTTAAAAAGATACTGAATTATCACATGTCTTTGTAAGTCTGTACGGTATCTTCCAAATGCTCGATTGTTATTCCCGCCATTTTGAACATTTTTAGAGAGTCTTCTTCATCGTGATAGTGCTTTTCGCAGACTACTCTTTTTATTCCGCAGTTGATTATAAGCATGGCGCAGGTTCTGCATGGAGTCATCTTGCAGTAAACGGTCGCGCCGTCAATCGCAATGCCTCGTTTTGCCGCCTGACAAATTGCGTTTTGCTCCGCATGAACGGTTCTTACGCAGTGTTGCGAGATTGTTCCGTCAATGTGAATCATTTTTCGCATCAAATGTCCAACGTCATCACAGTGCGGAAGCCCTGCCGGACTACCGACATAGCCTGTTACGAGAATCTGATTGTCGCGGGCGATTACGCAACCTGAACGGCCTCGGTCACATGTCGCTCGTTTTGCAATTGTTCTTGCAACTTCCATAAAATATTCATCCCAAGTTGGGCGGACGTATGTTTCTTCTTCTTTGTGTTGAGCCAAATTTTCCTCCGGCTGGTAAATTACAAAAATTAATTTATGCCAATCGATAAAAAAAGCGCTTATACCATATCGGTCTAGCGCTCTTTGATTTTATTTAAGCTGTCTTGCTATATTTGTGATTTTTGAATAAGGCTATCCTTGTATTCTTTTGAGGATACAGAAAACAAGTCGATGTCAGGTACGGAATCAATCATGTCAACCCTTCCCTCAAAATCCACGTTGTCCGAAATCCTAAGCTTGTCGGTTTTAATATCACCGCGAACAGAACTGCCTGCACATAACTCAACACGTTCTGTGGCTATAAGATTGCCTTTTACGTTTCCTGAAACAACAATTGATTTTGCCGAAATGCTGTCGGTTTCGCAAATCGACGTTTTTTCAAGCTCCAAATTTCCTTCAGAGATAATGGTTCCGTGGAATTTCCCTGTGATTATAAGATTGTCAGTAAACTGCAACACTCCGTCAAATTCGGTTTCTTGCCCAAATACTGTTAGATTTTTTCCATTTTTTTGCTCTGCCATAAAATCACCCTATGCGTTATTCATGCAAAGTGTTGTACCTGCACGCATATATGTACTTTACTTGTTATCGATGTCTAAATCAAGTAAACTTTCTTTTAATTCTTTTCCAACCCTAAATACAGCCGTGTAATGCGGCGGCACTGATACTTTTTCTCCTGTCCGAGGATTGCGAGCATTTTCCCTGCCCTTTCTCAGTTTTACCTCGAACATTCCGAATCCCCTAAGTTCTATATTGTTCCCGCTTGTCAAGGATATTTTTACTTGATTGAAAAATTCGTCTAAAACTTTTTGGACTGTTTTTTTTTCGATGCTTGTTTCCGTGTAAATTGCGTCTACCAGATCGGACTTAGTTACTTTAGCTTTGTCTTCGTCTTTTATTCTCTCTGCCATAAGACCTACTGTAAAAATGGAATCTATTTTATTTTTTTTCGAGAAATATTCTGGACAAAAAAAATCAGGTACTGCAAACCGCAATACCTGTTTAATGTTTTTATCTTGAGTTATAAAAACTTATTTTGCAGCTGCCGCATTGAATGAAGCATTATAAAGTTTCATCATTCGCGACTTTTTGCGAGAAACTGCATTGCGCTTCAAGACACCCTTGCTGCGTGCAGAATCAAGTCTTGAAACCAAAGTCTTAAGCTTTTCCTGTGCAAGTTTTTCGTCTTTTTTCTGAACAGCTTCTACAAACTGTTTTGCATATGTTCGGCATTCGCTCTTGATTGCTTTGTTGTGCAATCTTCTAGCTTCACTCTGTGCAAATGCTTTTTCTGCAGATGTTTTCTTTCCTGCCAAAGGAGGCACCTCCAAAAATTATTTATATTTGATTTTATAAAATGCTTGAACGATAGTCAATAAGTTATTTGTAAACCGTTATGTAATTTTAATGCAAGTTTTTTTTATCACTCTAAAAACTCCACTTTTTTGCAACTTCTCTGAAAAAAAAATGTTTTATTGGAATTATTGAATCAACCTTTTGCAATCTCCATTCGTATATGTTATACTTTAAGATAATATCTAAGTGGAGGATATAAAAAAAATGGGCAATAAAAAGCTATTTTGTATTGCTGCTGCTTTTTTAGCATCTTTTTCAGTTTTCGCTCTCGAAGTTGATAGGGCTGAATTGGAAAGTGCGAATGGCAATAACGTTGTGTTCCAAAACTATAGTGGACCACATGCCTTTATAAATACAGCAGATCAAATCCGTCAAATCGGTTCGAATCTGGGAGATTCGGTTGTTACGAGAATTGATTCTTATGGAACTGTTGGAACTGAAAGTCGTTACTATGTGATTCATGCGGTGGATCCTGCCGAAACTGGAAAACTTGATGCTGATATTTTCATAATCGGTGCTGATTCTATGGTTGACCACATCTCGAATGTTCGCAGAATCATTTCTGGCTATCTTGTTTCAACTTATAAGTATAGCCGTGCTGATGCCGATACTGTTGCAACTTATGTTACAGTTTACAACGCTGTTTACAGAGGAAAAACGGATTATTTTGCTGGAAAATACAAGAAAGTTGTACTTGATAAAATCTCGACCGACAAGGTTGGTATTTCAACAAGCTATGAGGATTGGGCAGGAAAAACTCAAATCGTAATTCCGTTGTCTGATGTTCACGGCGGATTGAGTTCGGTTGATACTTCGATTATTAGTGACAAAAATGTTCGTGAGTCTTTGCAGAGCGAAGAGGACAAGGGAATTGATGTTCGAAAAGAAATGGTAGACATCAAGGAACGAGAAGCTGAGAACGCTGCAGAAAAGGCTCAGGAATCTCAGAAACAGGCTTCTGAAGAAAAATCTAAGCTTGCTGAAGAGCAGGAAAAAGCACGCGATGCAAACAAAGAGGCTAGCGATGCTAAAAAAGATGCTAATACAGCCCAGAAAGAAGCTGAAAACGCTCAGAAAGAGGCTGAAAACGCTCAGAAACAAGCCGAAAACGCTCAGAAAGAAGCTGATGAGGCTCAGAAAAAGGCAGATGCAAATCCAAATGATAAGCAGGCTCAGGAAGATGCCGCTAAAAAACAGCAGGCAGCTGACGAGAAAAAGGCTGAAGCTGAGAATAAGCAGCAGGCAGCTGACGAGAAAAAGGCTGAGGCTGAGAACAAGCAGCAGGCAGCCGAGGATGCTCAGAGCAAGGCTGATAAACAGGCTGAAAGCGTAAATGAGCAGGCTCAGAAAACTCAGGAAGCTCAGGACAAGGCTACTGAGGAACAGGCTAAGGCTGACAAAAAACTCAACGAAGCTCAGGAAGAGCGTGCTGAAATTGCAAAAGACCAGCAGCAGCTTATCAAAGAAGCTTCTGAGGTTGACGGCGACAGCATTATCTTTGGTTTGAAGACAGTTGATGAGCTTGGTGTTCTTTCTGAAATCGTAAAAATGGACGCTTCGTCAGGAAAGACCGTTAAGGAGTCTCCTGTAGCTGTAATTCGAAGCCGAACCGTATACGAGGAAGAGAATAATTTCGTTGCAATCGCCGGAACAAATATTGGTAACGGAGCTATTAAGTTGGTTCTTATCGACAAGAATACGCTTGAAATAACAAAGGAAAGCTCTGAGGTTCTTTCAGAAACATCTGTTCTTATTGAATATGAAGGAAATTACTATGCTGTTGTTAAGAGTGGCAATGGCTATGCAATCGGAAAATTCAATAGTCAGACAGAATTGCAGCTGAAATCACCTGTAGCTGTAAAACCTGCTACTGCAATTACAATTACATCAAAAGGCATTCTTGCAACCGCTGATAACGGTTCTCCAATTGTCTTGAGACTTAATGATTTGACAGCAATTGCTGGTGGATCTGCTCCAGCACCTGCTTCTAGTACAGTCGATG
>NZ_JPUF01000048.1 GCF_014737315.1 Treponema zioleckii
AGTTTTTCAACACCGATAGACACGGCTAGGGTACAGATGCTGAAAAACGGGAATGATCGTTTTTGTCACCTCGAGCGTAGTCGAGAGGTCTACAAGAGGTAGATATTCCTCCATTCTGCTATTGTCCGGGAGCAGTAGATGTCTCGACTTCGCTCGACATGACAGAGTGGCCGCTCGACATGACAAAGTGGCCTCTCAGAATGACAAAGTGGAACGCTCAGAATTACAGAGTGCAGTTTCTGCTTTTCGAGTTTGCAAAAACAAAACTTGAATTTCGGCGCATTATATAATCTGAATCTGGCAGCTACGCATTGTTTCGATAGCCGCGTCATGTTTTTGTGGCGTAACGCCTGCGCAGCATTTTGGATCGAGGGAAATTTTCATCTCAGGGAGAGTTGCTTTTAGGAGAAGGGCGTTTGAAACTACGCAAATGTCGGTGCAAAGTCCGCAAATCTCTACTTCAAGTTCTCCTTTTTCGTTTTCGTACATTTCTTTTATTGTCTGTGCGAGTCTTAAAGAACCAAAAGTCGGCTTGTCAAAAATCTTTGATTCGTCCAAAAGTTCCTGAATGTCTTTTCGGATTTGCCAGCCTTCCGTTCCGCGGATGCAATGGCGCACCGGAAGATGTTCGCCTTCCTGTGTTTCGAGATAGTTCTCTTCGTGAGTGTCTCTCGTTGCAAAAATGTTACTTTTTTCGTAACTTTTAATTTTGCTTTTTACGTTTTCAACAATAGCCACGGCCTCTTTTGTTCCGAGCGCCGCGTCAATAAAATCGTTCTGCATGTCGATGACTAAAAGAATCTTTTTCATATTTCTTTCCTGAATAAAAATATTGGCTTGCACCTGTCGCGCTAAGTGTTCATAATTCTAAAGAAAAAATCAAATTAAGGGTATCTGATACGGAGAAAATTATGGCCGCAAAAAAAACTAATGCAATGCGCATTCTTGACGGATTAAAAATAAAATACGAAACACTTGCCTACGATGATGACGGTGAGCATGAACTTAGCCGCGGTGCTGCGGAGCGAATTGCTGAAAAACTTGGCATTGACCCGGCAGCGTGTTTTAAGACAATCGTGATGCGAACAGAGTCCAAGCAGATTGTTGTTTTTTGCCAGAGTGCGACGCACGAAATCAACCTAAAAAAAGCTCGACAGGCTTGCGGGGCAAAAGAAATCAACCCTGTAAAACCAGACGAACTTTTGGCTCTTACAGGCTACATTCGAGGCGGTTGCAGCCCTCTCGGAATGAAGCGAAAATTTCCGACGTTCATCGACGAGTCCGCACTCAATTTTGAAAAAATCTACATCAGCGCGGGCGTTCGCGGGGAACAAATCGTAATCGCGCCCCAAGACCTCGTAAAAGCGACCTCTGCCGAAACCGTGGATTTGGTTCTGTGATTTTCCGACACGGATAAACACAGATAGGACACAGATAAAATGAAAAATGCCCGGAGGTTGAGCGTAGTCGAAGTCGTGGTGCATCTGTATCTTATCACCGTTCATCTGTGTTCATCTGCGTTAAAATTTTATGCCGATTCTTAAATTTTTATCAGTTCCTTCTATTTTATTGTCGTCGGTAAGGTTAAAATCAAAAACGCCGGAGGCAAAAAGCTGAAAATGATTTGCTGGCTTAAAACTGAGCCCTGCCCGTAATTCCGGGCAAAGTGATTTTGAATCCGTAAAGGCACATTTTATGAGCCCTTCAAAATTGAGCACTGACCACGCAAACAAATTTTCCTGGTGCCCAACGCCGGCTTTTAGCGCGAAGTGAGAAAGCTCTTTTTCAGCGTAAATTTGCGCATAAATCACCTTGTTTCCAAAAGAAATTCCAAATTCGGGATTCAGATTTTTGTTCGTTTCAAGAGAAAATTGCGGATGAATTTCGAACTTTTTCTTTAAAAGCCTGCCTGATTTTATGGCAGAATGCTTTTTTATGCCGGTGAGTTTTTTTAGATTCACTTCGTTTTGTGTCAAAAGGTGTTTGCCAGCAACCAATTCTTTTGCGACAAAGCGACTCAGAACGATTTTTTGAGTTTCTCCTTCGTCGGTCAGAATTCCTTCCGCATCAAAATGCTGAATTTGCATCGTTACAGAAATCGGAAAAACAGAATCCTTGTAAAAAATCGCCTTAAAATCTTGATTTCCCGCAAAACCGACGATTGTTTTTCCGTTGAGCGTAAGAACCGGAAGTTTTCTTTCAAAATCCGTAAGGCTGGCTTTTCCGTCGTAAACGTTCGCTAGGAGCTGATTTTTGCTGTTTAGCACAGCCATTTCAAAATCACCTTCGATTATGAGCTGAGTGCTTCCAATAGTGCCAAAAACTTCGTTTTCGTTCAGTGCAAAAAGAGTGGCAAGATAGCTTTCGCAAGCGTGCATGTCAATAAATGTATTTTCCGTTTCCGAAAATTTTCCGTCCGTGAGCAAATTCACGATTTTAGTTCCGAAATTGCCAGATTTTTCAGCTGCTTTTTCATCAGAATCATTTTTTTCTGGAAAAACTGCAGAAACGATAAGTTCGCCCGTGGAACGAAGATTGACGAACTTTTTGTAATAATCCTTGACTTCTGGGTAAAAATAGGTGAGTGTGCGTGAAAGCTGAACCGGAAGATACGTGCCAGTCTTGAACGGCTGGTAATCGCGTCCGAGAATTTTGTTGTAAATCACGTTGATTTTTGGAAGATATTCTTCGTTGAATTTTTGTGACTCAGTGTTCCAGGCGTTTGCAAGGATTTTTGAGCGACCGAATTTCTTAAAAGTCCACTTGCCAAAATTCGGGGGAAGAGAAGGAATAAAATCCTCTCCGCTCACAATGTTCCAGATGAATCCGTATTTTGCGTCGTGCGCCTCGGCCAGAGTCGTAACGTTTGCGCAGGCAAAAGTGTAGGAAAAAATCCGGGACGTGTCGAAAGATGAATCGTTTGCTAGTTTGTAAGAAATTAGGTTCGCGATTGAAGCTCCGCGGCTGTGCCCCGTAAAAAGAAAAGTTGATTTTTTTGGGTCTGCGTTGTGTTTTTTTAGGAATGCGACGAGTTTTTCGTAGACGAGTTCTGCCGAAAGATTGAATCCTTCGTGAATCGTGATGTTTGCCTGAGTCGTGTCGCTAATGTTCAGGTTTGAAATCCACTCGTTCGCGCTCAAAGGCGTTCCTCGAATCACCACGAAAATCAAGTTGTCTTTTTTTGCGAAGCTGACGGCGGACTGGTCGTTTCCGAAAGTTGATTCGTAATCAATGTCGTAGTGAAATTCGATGTTGCTTTCGGCAAAGCCCATTTTTTTGTAAATTGTGTGAAGCGCGTTCTGATTGGGGTTCTTGCTCACATCGACATAAGAAACTTCTGCGAGCAGGCAGGCGATTCGTGCTATGTTGTGGTTGTATTCAAACGAATCTGATTCCGAGAACCATTTTTCGTCCCATTCACATTCAATCTGGGCAGGCGGTTCCGCCCGCGCGATAAGCCCTTGCACCGGCACAGTGATTTGTTCCGCAAATGCGGCTGTGAGAAAAGTTATACAAAAAAAAAGCAGCAGGATTTTTTTCATAATGAAATATTATAGAACAAAATGCATGAAGTATGAAGAAAGAATGCCGTGCTTCATGGCATCCGAATTATAAACTTGCAAGTGTAAAAAAATTGTCTGCACTACCGTAAAAAGCCGTTTTTGTTCACGCGGTGCAAGGTGCAAGGAAAATTATTGACGCCGCAAAGCGGCTCACCTTGCAAACGTTCACAAAAGCCGTTTTTTACTCTCGTTCCGACAATTTTTTTGTCAACTTTCCTGTAATTCGAAAGCCCTGTGCGTGATTGATTCTCTCGTGACAGGGCAATCTTTTAGTCGTGCACTTTCTTGCGGAAAGAAAATTACTGAATTCTCGCTTTGTCGAAAAGCGGGGAGTTGATGAAAGCCGAAAGCGACTCTTCCCAGGTTGGCAAAGCGATTCCGAGCGTTTGCTGGATTTTTTTCTTGCTCAAAACAGAATATGCCGGGCGTTTTGCCGGGGTAGGGTAGTCTTCCGTTGCGCAAGGATTTACGACGCATTTTTCGTTCGTAAGAAGACCTTTTTTGTCAGCCTGTTTTTTTATTTCGTTCGTAAAATCGAACCAAGTTGTCTCGCCCTCATCCGTAACGTGGTAGATTCCGTTCGGAATTTTTCGGTCTGTGAGCTGGGATTCTGAGCGAATCTGAATGATTTTTAGAATCACTCTGGCGAGCGTTGCGCAGTTTGTAGGTGTGCCCCGTTGGTCAGAAACTACTTTTACGCTTTCGCGGGAGTTCATTGCCCGAATCATCGTGTAGACAAAATTTTTCCCGTTGAATCCGTAAAGCCACGCCGTTCTAAGAATGTAAAAATCCTCGGTTTCTTCCTGAACGGCCTTTTCTCCGCCCGCTTTTGTTTTTCCGTACACACCGAGTGGTTTTATAGGCTCATCTTCGCCGATTGGAGAAGTTGACGAGCCATCGAAAACATAATCTGTTGAAATATGAATTAACGGAACGCCCATGATTTTTGCAAGCCGTGCGATATTTCGCGGCCCGTCGGCATTGAGCTTTTGAGCCAGTTCAATGTCGCGTTCCGCATTGTCAACGGCTGTGTAAGCCGCACAGTTCACAATTGCTGTGATTTTCTTTCCGCCCGAAAAATCTTTGAGAGAATCAAAATCCGTAATGTCAACATTTCTGTCTGTCCCGACAAAATCAATTTTATTTTCCGAAAGAGTGCTGCAAAGCTGAGAGCCGAGCATTCCGTTTGCGCCGATAATCCAAACCATAAGCTTAATTTAAGTATGAAGTAAGATGTATGATGTATGAAAAAGATTTAAAAATCATATTTCATATTTCATACCTCATATCCCATACTTACAAATTTCTCCCTTCGTAGTTTTTCTGAATCCAGTCTTTGTATGCACCGCTCTTGATGTTGTTAACCCAATCTTCGTGAGCTAAATACCAGCGGATTGTGGCAAGAAGTCCTTGCTCGAAGCTCATTTTGCGCTCCCAACCGAGCTTTGTTTTTGCCTTTGTGCAGTCAATCGCATAGCGGCGGTCGTGTCCTGGGCGGTCTTTGACGTAAGTGATTGTTTTTCGCACTTCTTCGGCGTTTTTGCCCAATTCTTTTGCAGTCAAGTCGATGACCGTGTTCAAAAGCTTGATGTTCTCCCATTCGTTTTCGCCGCCCAAGTTCCACTTTTCGCCAGCAGGTGATTTGTTCACGATTTCCCAAACGCCGCGGTTGTGGTCCTCGACATAAATCCAGTCGCGGATATTCTTTCCGTCGCCGTAAACTGGCAAGTTTTTGCCTTCTTTGATGTTTGAAATCATAAGCGGCAAAAGTTTTTCTGGGAACTGGAGAGGACCGTAGTTATTGGTGCAGTTTGAAAGCGTTACAGGAAGCGCGTAGGTGTGGAAGTAGGCGAGCGCGATGTGGTCTGAACTTGCCTTGCTTGAAGAATACGGAGAGCGCGGGTCATACGGTGTGTCCTCGCGGAAATAGCCCGTTTCGCCGAGACTTCCGTAAACTTCGTCGGTTGAGATGTGGTGGAACAAAACGTCGTCGCGCACGTTGTCGAGCGAGCAGCCCCAGTAATTGCGCGCAACGTCAAGAAGCGTATATGTTCCCATGACGTTTGTTTTGATGAAGGCTTCAGGGCCAAGAATTGAGCGGTCAACGTGGCTTTCTGCTGCAAAGTGAATTACTGTGTCGATGTCGTACTGCTTGAAAATGCGCTCGATTTGCTCACGGTTGCAGATGTCCACTTTCTCAAAGATGTAGCGAGCCTTATCGCCGAGGGCAGCCTTTCCGTATTCTTTTTCCACTGCTTCAAGGTTTGCGGGATTTCCCGCGTAGGTCAGGCAGTCCACGTTAATGATTCTGCCCTTAAAGCCTGCGTCTTTGAAACACTCTTCGCCCGAAGTGCTTTTATCCAAAAGATAATTGATGAAGTTCGAGCCGATGAACCCGCATCCGCCCGTAACCAAGATGTTAGTTAATTTTCTAGCCATTGTTTTTCTCCGTATAATTTTTGTTGTACAGCGTCACTCCGAACTTGTTTCGGAATCTCAATGCGATATACAACGTCATGCTGAAAACAAGTTCAGCATGACGTTATTCTTTTTAAGCACCTATCCATTCAACTTTGTTTGAAAGACCGTCTTTGACGGCGAAGTACTTTCCGTTCAAATCAAAAGCAGGGTGCTTGCCGTCTTTGTCGCTCAAAAGCGGCGTGATAGATGGCGCAACTGCGTTCCAATCGATTCCGATTGTCTTGTCGTTCCACATTAAGCCGCCCTCGCCTTTCGGGTCGTAGAAATCCGTGCATTTATAGGCAAAAACCGCTGTGTCGCTCAAAACATAAAAGCCGTGAGCAAAGCCTTCTGGGATATAAAACTCGTTTTGCTTTTCGCTGTCGAGGATAACGCCGTAATATTTTCCGAATGTGGCAGAACCGACTCGCAAATCCACCGCCACGTCGTACACTTTGCCGGAAACTGCGCGCACGAGCTTTCCCTGCGGGTGTTTGGTCTGAAAATGAAGACCGCGCAAAACGCCCTTGCTTGAAGAAGACTGATTGTCCTGCACGAACTTCATCGTCAAGCCCGCTTCAAAAAAATCCTTTTCGCTGTACACTTCAAAAAAGTATCCGCGAGCATCTCCGAACACTTTCGGCTGTATTTCGTAAAGCCCTTTTATCTCAACGCCGTCAACAGCGCATTTCTTAAACTCGAACGGCATTTCTAACCTCTCTGAGCGATGTATCGCAAGTATTCGCCGTATTCTGTCTTGTAGCCTGCGGCAAGGTCGAGCAAATGCTCTTTTGTAATCCAGCCGTTTGCAAAGGCGATTTCTTCCAAGCAAGACACATACATTCCCTGTCGTTTCTGTATTGTTGCGATGAAGTTAGAAGCCTCGTTCAAGCCGTCGTATGTTCCAGTATCAAGCCAAGCCATACCACGACCGAGAAGCTCCACAGAAAGAGAGCCACGCTCAAGATATGCGTTGTTGACCGCCGTGATTTCGATTTCGCCACGAGCAGACGGCTTTATGTCTTGCGCGATTTTCACGACTTCATTGTTGTAAAAGTAAAGACCTGGGACTGCGTAATTTGACTTTGGTTCTTTTGGCTTTTCTTCAATGCCCAAAACTTTGCCTGTTTTGTCGAACTCCACAACACCGTAAGCGGTCGGGTCTTTTACCATATAGCCAAAAATCACGGCTTCTGCGGTTTTGCTTTCGATTTTGTTCCTTGCGTTTTTGAGCGTCTGCGTAAAGCTTTGCCCATAGAAAATATTGTCGCCCAAAACGAGCGCAACATCATCAGAGCCGATGAAGTCTTTGCCCACGATAAAAGCGTCTGCAAGACCTCTCGGTTTGTCCTGCACGGCATAGCTAAACTTCATTCCAAGCCACTCTCCGTCGCCGAAAAGCTCTTCAAAGAGCCTGATGTCGCGAGGGGTTGAGATTATCAAAACTTCACGGATTCCTGCGAGCATAAGGCAAGAAAGCGGATAGTAAATCATCGGTTTGTCATACAAAGGCAAAATCTGCTTTGAAACTGCTTTTGTGATTGGGTATAGGCGAGTTCCAGAGCCGCCTGCTAAAATTATTCCTTTCATTGGAGTGTCTCCTGTATGAGTATATTATATTTTGCTAAGGTGTTTGTAAGTACAGTATAGCAAAATGTTAAAGTTTAGTTGCTGGTAATGTATATTTTTCTTAATAACTTCCCTAAAATGCGGATGGGTTTTGTAAGTTTCCAAGATTTGCTGTTATGCAGTGCGTTAATTTTAGATTGCAGCTCAGCAGCATTAGTGCGCAGATTTGCGATGGTCGCAGAACAAGTTTCATCAAGAGTGAAAACCTTCATGTTAAAAAACAAATTTGATTTTTCATGTCCGCTTATGTCCACATAAATTTGCGGGTCTGTGGTGTTGAAGAAATAAGCGTTGTTTTTCTGCATGTATGCGTTGGTTGTAAAGGAAAGGTCCGTGTTTTCTGATTTGATAGAAATGTCTTTTACGATGCAGCAATGGTTGGAAGGATCTATGCGAAGTGATTTTAGGTCGTCACGAGCGTTAACGGTTATTGGGAATTGATAGAACACATCTTTCTCATCACCATTAAAGCCTTTCCCAGTATCGTAGAAAACATCGATGTAATCAGATAGTTCAACTTTGTATGGATTTAAGATTTCTTTTCGTATGATTTGTGAAATCGAAAGAAAACGAGCATTACCTATCCATTTCTGGAATCCATTTACTTCGATGTTAAAATAATTATCAGCTTCATTTTGATTGATTGCACCCCCCTCATAACCTGTGTAACTTGGAAAAAAACGTGAGCGAGATTGATTATTAAAAAAATTCAATAAACTTCGGTATTTTATATATTTCACCGGAATCGCAAAATCAAATGTCCACTCGTAGTCGATGACATTCCAGTTTCCGTCAGAATCGACAATCACGTTCTGGAAAATCTGGTCGATGTTGCCGACAGGAAGGGCTTTTTCACCATCAACAAACGCGTTTTCACCGAAAATCTCATTAGATTTTTCGTTTGCGTGAAAATCTACAGTCGCCAGTTTGTCCAATTCGTCAAAAAAGATTCTGGCTGCGGAATAAAAACCGTCAATGTCTTTGTTTTTGAGATAACCGTCAAGAATCTGATCGTAGCTTGTGCCTTCAAGATACTCAAAATCAACGAAATCATCGCCAGAAGCAAGAATTTTGTTCGCTTTGAATTTTGTTCCGGAAAACATCTCGTTCATGGCTATTTCGTGTTTTTTCATCGCAAGCACATGAGGCCGGGCAGATTCTTCCATTGCGCTCTTGCGCACGATTTTCTTTCCGTCACGCTCAACAATCTGCGTTGAGATTCTGAAAGAGGCTGCCCTGTCGTTTGAGTATTTTGTGTAAAGAATCTTTTCTTTTTCCATAATCAGCATTTCTCTTGCTATTCCTTTGGCACTTCAATCAAAAACGAGTTCGAAAATGTCTTGAAGTAATCCGTTCCTGCCATACTGTCGTAGGCCTTTGCCTCATCAAAGAGCATGTATCGGCTCTGGTCCATGTTCATAAGATTCATCGTAAGCTCTCCAGTTTTTGGCAGTCGTTCGTCCGAAAAAATCTGCATTGGGAATTTGTAATCCGGGTACGGATACATGAAGCGGTAACTGCTTATACCGCAGTCTGAAAAAAGATGCTCGAACTCCCCTCGGCTGAAAGTGACTGCTCCGTTAGTGGTCGTGTAGCCTTCAATGCCCTCGAAATTTTTTCCCACATGGTCTTCCTTGCAGCCAGCGAAGTATTTGAGTCCCAAGCGGTTTTCGATTGCTATGTAGAGGCGGCCTCCTGTCTTGAGGTGGCGAAGGGCAATCTTGAGGAAGTCCTTGTAAGGCTCTTCTGAGTGAATGTAGCTGCGCCCGTACTCGAATACGCCGATGAGAGTCACCACATCGAATTCGCCAAGATGAGGCTCGACGGTTTCGAAGTTGCCTACATAGATTTTCAAGTTGTCCATATCCCGGTTTCTGAACGCGTTTATCTCTCTGCGTTTTTTTGAAAGTTCCACGCAGGTGACGCTCCTTGCCTTTTCGCAGAGTTTTCCCGTAATCGCCCCCATGCCAGAGCCTATTTCAAGCACTGTGTCGTCCTTCGAGATTCCGACACCGGCGAGAATGTTTTGGCGAATGTACGAGAGATGGTAAAGAACCGCCCAGTTTTTTCTTTTTGCGATGTACTCCTCATAGGCAGACGGCGGATTGTCCCGCACGAACGCGAGGATTTCGTCCTCGATGGCGCCGTCGCTGTAGAGGTCCTTTCCGGGATAGTAGGTTAGGTCGAGGCTGACTTTACCGATGTTTTCTTGCATAGCACTATTCTCCTATAAGTGCATTTTTTGCTTTTTTTAATATTTTGTACACGAGTGGATGCTTTTTTACACAGCAAACCACAAAGTTCCTGAATGTTATGCTATTCTGATTTTGTGGTATGTAACATCTGTGAACAGACTCAAGATATTTAAAATAACTCCATCTTTCCCTCAACAATTCTATATTCACAGGAGTTAATAAAATTTTCCGTAAAAATTCTTCCGTGTCCTTTGCGACATCAGAAGTTTTTCTAATATTCTGCGAACAATTTTCTGAAACTTCCGCTAATTCATTGATTTTATGAATCAAAGTTGGAATTTCAGACAATTTCTTAAACATAAAGACATTTCCCTCATAATCAGGAATGCAATTTTTGAATAATTCGCGATTCAACTGGTTATCGTTTACGATAATTTTCTTATTAAAATCACGTGCATAAAGATTTACCAAACCAAAACCTTCATATACGCTTGGGAATATTATGCAAGTGCATTTTTCCAAAAGTTCATTTATGAAGGAATTTGACAAGTTGCCGCTCTTATATCCAAAAATATTTTTTTCTATTTTTCCAGTTTCCTTTGCTCCCAAAATAATAAAATTTGTTTTAGTGTCCTTTATGTTAGAAACCGTTTCTGAAAGCATTTTATGCTTGAAAGAATTTCCAAAGATAAGGCAAAACGAAGCAAATGGCAAATCCTCATTTTCAATTTTAGATTCTCTAGATGAAGCATGATAAATTCTTTTTACAGGAATATTTCTCTTTTCAAAAAGATGCGGGAAATACGCTCTCGTATCCTCAAGTGTAAAATCACTGATCCCTACTATTCCCTCTGTGAATTTTATTGATAGTTCAAATATTTTTTCTGATTCCCAATTCTTATCAAGAAGATAATTGCACCTCAGTGCTATGACATCCTGCATACAGAAAACATAATGAAGACAAGTTCTATTCAAAATAAACAAATGGTCGATATGGAAAATCTGTGATGCTATTCAATATATTTTTTTCAAGTTCATCAGATTCAGGACCACAGTCATTTACTAATAATACAGTATGTTTTTTATCAAGATACTCTTTTAATGATTCAATGCATAGATCAAGGGTATTCCAATCCTTATAAACTGGAACGATTATGGTTACATTTCTCATTTATTTTTCCTTCTGCAAATTTTTCTTTCTGTATGGTCAAACAAATATAATTTGTATTCAGAAAGCGACATTTTCATTAAAATTTGAAAACCTATATTATCCAATTATAAATTGAAAGCATCCTGCACATCAGGTCGGACTTCTTTGTTCGCCTTATAGAGCACACCTTCAAATTCAAGGAAAACCTCACAGTAATCATCTTTGTTGAATGCCCAGCCCCGAATTTCGGTGGCTGTTTCCGCTTCCGCCCGAAAGAATTACCGGTATGATTGTCATAAATAAAAAACTCCTCAAACTTAGAAAAATGCAGTGCATTTTTTCTGACATCTCTGTCCATAAGTTCAAGGAGTTTTTGCTTGTCGTTTTGTTCTGTCGGTTGCTTATATTTATTTCAAAAACATATCGCCGATTGTCACGAGCTTCACATTGTTTGCGTCCGCATTTTCCTGCACCCATTTTGTAAAGCCGCTCTTGCTGAACGCATAGAAAAAAGTTCTGCCCGCATGCGGAAAAATTGATTTTCTTGAAAGCATCGTCTCAAAATCAGTCTTGTCGAATTCCTCGTTCTTGAATTTGCATTCGCCGATTATGATTTGCTCGCGTTTTCTGTCCATCATGAGAACATCAATATCATCCTGCTATTTTTCGTTCGGGATTGTTGCCCCACCATTTTCCGTAATTTTCAGGGATAAACGGAAGCCTCATTTTCTTTGCGAGCCTGAGCATGTATTCAAGGCATATTCCTTCAAAAATACACCCCAAATGCTGGTTCAGGTTTTCCGGCATGAAAATTTCCTCGGCGGCATTTTTTGCGCCAAGAATCTCGTAATAGCTTTTTCGTTCAAAAAGAAAATGATACCAGAACAGAAAATAGTTGTCCGAGATTCTGTAAATTGTTTTCCGAGAGTTTTCATCGTCTCCGCACGGAACCGATTTTTTTACGAGTCGGATTGTTTGCAGCGTCTTCAGATATTTAGAGCATTTTTGGCTTTCCTCATGGATTTTTGACGCAATGTCATTTATCCTTGTCGCTCCGCCTGCAATTGCTTCCAGAATGCTGTTGTAAACGGCGGTCTCCCGGAGTTCTTGCCGCAACAGAAAACTCGGCTCGTCTTTCAGAAAACTTCCTTCCTTCAAAATACGAGTCGCGACATTTTCCTTTACGGATTTTTCCGGGTCAAATGCTTCCAGGTAGCATGGAATGCCGCCCAAAATGCCGTAGGAAATCAGCTTGTCAGCATCAGAATATTTTGGAAAAAATTCCGCGCTTTCAAGATAATCAAAAGCTTTCAGCTCAATGTGCGCCGTCGAACGCCCGAAAAGCGGACTTTTGTGGGCAAGAACCTCGTCTTCCATAAAACTTACGCTCGAACCACAGAGAATCAGGAATATGTTTTTGTTTTTCCAGTTTCTGTCGATTGTGTGCTGTAGTATGCTTTTTATTGAAGGATTTTCCTGTGCGATGAACGGGAATTCGTCCACAATCAGCACAAGTTTTTCGCTTTCCGATGTCTTTTTTGTTATGTAGTCGAACGCAACTTCCCAGTCAGGAAATTCACCGAAGAAACTTCCTTCAAAATAGTTCTGCACGGATTTTGAAAAATCAAGAAGATTCAGCGCGTCGTTTTTTTCCTGAGCAGAGTACATCAATGTTTTGTGGCTGCGGGAAAATTCTTGCAACAACGAAGTCTTTCCGATTCGCCTACGCCCGTATAACACAAGGAATTCGAACCTGGCTGATTTATATAAATCCTCCATTATTGAAAGTTCTTCTTTGCGACCTAAAAACATATTTGCCTCCAATTCTATACACTCCAAAGTATCATACTCTAGAGTATATAAAATTTAAAGCTTGTCGCTTTTACTTTACTCAAACTTATAGATAGAAATGTCAAAGAACATGAACAAAAACGCTGCTGCGTCTTTGTTCAACAAGTTTTGCAACGCAAAACCCGCATATTAACTACGGAATTTTCCTGACAGAAAATTCTCGCACTGCTTTCATCACAGATTTTTTTGGCGAAGCATTGCCTCTAAACCAAGCAATGTCACCGTATGCGCTCATTGTCGAAGGATTCAGAACGCAAGAATCCCGCAAGCGACTCCCTCCACTCAGGAAGTTTTATCCCCAGCGTCCTCTGAACCCTCGTCTTGTTGCGGACGCTGTATTCGGGCAAAAATTCGGTCATCTGTCTGGTTCTCGATTATTTTTAGAATCGCACAACACCAATCATCAGATGGAAAATGGTGAGATCAATTTATTGCATACTTATGACAGAGGCTTGCCGTCAGACAGTAATTTATTAAATGACTCTTTAGGCAAATCAAATGATATGTTCGATGAATTGTTGGATTTGGAGGAAAAATTTAGTGATTGATTTTTTCTCATATGCCGAAGCTGTACCGACCCAAAAAGAATTTGCTATTTGTGATGATAATAATCAGCAACCGGTTTCAATCGAGCATGTTGGAGATTCAGAACATCAGGTTATTGTCATAAGCAACAACCGAAGTGATTATTCTTTCATTGCGGTTGACCATAACATTCCCCTAAAGCGAATTGAGGGGGCTGATGACAATATATGTGATGCAATCCTTTACACAACTGAAACCATTTGTTTCATTGAGATAAAATGCTGGCGTGGAACTGGTTGGATTGCAAAAGCCTCTAATCAAATTCTTTCGACACTTAGACATTTCAATAAAAATCATCCGAATGATGAGCACAAATTTAAAGATGCATATTTGTGCAACTGGAAACAGAGACGAAAATTATTGAACGAATCTCATAAAGAACTGAAAAGTTCATTTATGCGAGAACACACGCTACATTTGTACATCTCGAATACGATAAATGAACTGGTGTAAAATCATTCAAAGTTATATCTCAATACTCCTCATCCACCGAGTACGGCACAATCTGACTCACGCTCTCGTCCATGTCGAGCCAAGCACGCGCAACCGCCAAATCCAGTCCGTCGTCAATGTCCACAGCGGTGCGCTTGTCGATTATGAAGCGGTACGGATTCTTGCCGTGGAAATATGACCACTCAATCATCTTTTTTCGTGGTGCGAGAAGGATTCCGTCCGTAACGATGTACAGGTTCGGAAGCTGCTGAGACGGGACATGCTTCAAGCCTAGTTCGTAGTTTACAGGACCATTTTCGTCCCAAAGATACCGCTTGATGATTTCGAACGACACAAGAGAGTCAAAACCTTTTTCCAATGCAGGAAAATATTCCGAAATCTCCTTTCGGTAAGTCTTCGGGAACACAAGCGGCGAAGTGCAGGTCGCCTATATCCTAACAGAAAATAAAGAATCTAATGCCCCCAGAAAGGAAAATAGTTCTGATTTCGTCCAGAAATACGTTTTTCCTAGAGCAATTTTGCTAAAACAGATTCTAACCGCACCTTCCCGTCATCTGTATTTAGAAACCATTCATGAGTAAAAATATTGACAGTTCGACCAGTAAAAATAGAGCGTTTATATTTCAAGAATTTGAGAAAACTGTATTTTTTCTCAACACGTATATCGGTTCGTACATATTTGCAGCCAGTTTCAGCATCATGCACAGGCTCTCCATTTTGAACTAAAATATTTTCTCTGTTATTTAAACAATAAGAATTTCTTTTGTCATCTGAACAAAAAAGCAGTTTTAAAGGATATTGTACATTTGTCACCATTTTTTTTATTTCGTTTTTTGTTCCCTTAAAACCGTGCAATCTTAAAGATCCTGTAAGCGTTTTTTTACCACAAATCTGTTCCAAATTTTCCATGCAAAGGATATAGTCGGCATAAAGTTTTTCTTTGTGAATTGAAACATATTCTGAATTTACATTCCTTGCATGAAAACCGAACTTAAGCCAATCAGAATTTTCTTCAAACGCTTTTTTGAATTTTCTTGTACACATTGCTAAATTAAAATACTCATCTTCGTAAAAACAATATAGTGTTATATTTATAGCTGTTCGAAAATGCAAATCTTTCAGATAATTAAGAAGTGGCTCATCAAACGGCGATTCGTAGTTCATTTCTGTAATGTTCTTGAAAATTCCAATTGAGTCGTCTATTGAAAAATTTATATACTCTGTTTTTGTATAGGATGATGTAGAAGGTAGGACAAGTTTTCTCATCGTACTTTCAAATTTTGCTATTTGTTTGTCGCGTTTTATATCCACAAAAACAAAATTGTTTCCATCACACTCACCAAAACAATCGATTGTTTTTTCTTTACAGCCAGTTTTAACTGTTGCTATTCCTTGCCACCTATTTTGGATAAAAATCAATCGACAAAATTTGTTTTTCGGAATATTGAGTGTAATCAATTTTAGTTGTTCAGAATCGCAGCCTTGTGGTAAATCATAGGCTCGCCATCCTACAAGCATTTCTTTTTGTATATTGTTTTCTCCGATACAAATCTGTTTTGCCGAATAAAAATGGTCATCTACAATGCAACCTAGCAGCCAAATTTCATTTCCTTTAGCGTTTACATTGCATTTGCCAGTGGCATTTATAAAAAATTTTCGATTATTTTCGATTATTTTCGATTTAGAATCGTTGTTGTAATTTTTAATCCACTTCAAAATTTGAGGGATATTATTCCTATAAAGCTTGTTAAGATAATGTTCTGTCTCAGAAATGACATAGCCATTATTATCTATAATTCCCACAAGAGTTTCTTTTAATAATGTTTCCACAGATTTTATGCATTTTTTATTTCTGTTTTGTTGTTTGATATTTGCATATAACCTTTGAAAAACATTAAACTGCCTGTTGTTTCTGTATAATTTTTGAGACATGAATTCTCTCATGTTTGGAGTGAGCCAACTAAAGTTTCTGTCTCGGACATCTGCATATGTATATTTGCCCTTGTAATCTGGCATTACACCTAGCGACAAAAATGCATGGCAGGCATAGCAATATTCGGAGCAGCATAAATTGCCAACAGGCATTTCTGGTATGAACTTGCAATCATGGTCAAAAATGTTGCCGATGATGTTTTCTTGGTAACATTGTCTAATCTCTCCATTGCCAAGATTAATTGTGTATGACCAAGCTCCAGCATAACAAAAACCTTTGCTTTTATTTTTTATAACATCGAATCGTATATTGAACAAGTCTGAGTCATATGATTGCCATATTTTTTCGTATTCATCTACGGGATGATTTGTCATCAATTTGTATCCTGATGTCAGTTCATCACGCAGTGCAGTTACATGCGGAAAAGCACCGACCTCATTCATGCACATTTTCTTTATTTCATTCTCATCTTGCATTAGACCGTCATAAGCGGCAAGTTCTATTGAAAAAGAAACACCAGAATTTCTCATAAGATGGACATTGCTCCAAAATACATCAAAAAGATTTTGTCTTTTTAATTCCGTCCAATGAAAAGAAAATTTTATAAATAGTCGTTCACGATATTCTTTTGGGAAATTCGCTAGCGCAAGGAATCGTTCGGATAAAGAGCCGTTAGTAATTATTGATACATAGTGGCCACAAGAAAGCATCGCCTCTATAATGTCTATCATATATGGATATAGTAAGGTTTCCCCGCCTGCACAAACATTAAGCAAGCAGGTGCCACCCAGAAAATCCTTTGAGAAACCATTTTTAATTTCTTCAATCGAATGGTTGTTTTTCCAAACGCTTCCGTTTTCACGATGCTGATGAACATAGCAATACGGGCAGTGAAAATTACAGACTTCTATAGGTACATAAATATCGATAAAACGCTTTAATTTAGGGACTTGATTTGGCTTGCCAAACGGAATCGTTTTCATTTACTGCATTTTC
Organism: Treponema zioleckii; assembly: GCF_014737315.1. Lineage (GTDB taxonomy): Bacteria > Spirochaetota > Spirochaetia > Treponematales > Treponemataceae > Treponema_D > Treponema_D zioleckii. The sequence goes on from NZ_JPUF01000048.1 coordinate 16,816, forward strand.
CTTTCAATATAATCTTTGTAATCTCAAATACCCGTGCAATCACATCGTCCATGTCGTAATACTTGTACTCCGCGAGCCTTCCGCCAAAAATCACGTTTTCTTCGCTATCGGCAAGTGCCTTGTATTTCTTGTAAAGTTCGGAATTCTTTTCGTCGTTCACAGGATAAAAACTCTCCATGCCGTCTTTCCACTCGGTTGAGTATTCGCGCGAGATAACCGTAACATCCTTGCCCCAGGCAGGATTCTCTGGCTCAAAGTGCTTATGCTCGATGATTCTCGTGTACGGAACTTCCTCCTCGGTGTAGTTGATTACCGCATTTCCCTGAAAGTTCTGCACATTGATTTTTTCGGTCTCAAAGCGGACAGTGCGGTATTCAAGCTTTCCGAATTTGAATTCGTAGAACTCGTCGATTTTTCCCGTGAACACGATTTTTTCGGCAAGATTCACGTAGGTCTCACGGTCGGCAAAGAAATCCGCGTCAGTTTTCGTCTCGATTCCTTCAAGAAGCCCCTCGATGAGTCTGTTGTAGCCGCCAATTGGGATTCCCTGGTACGAGTCGTTGAAGTAATTGTTGTCAAAAGTGAGCCGGACCGGAAGCCGCTTGATGATGAAGGCTGGAAGCTCAGTGCATTTTCGCCCCCACTGCTTTTCGGTGTAGCCTTTGATAAGTTTTTCGTAAATATCGCGCCCCACGAGAGAAAGAGCCTGCTCCTCAAGATTCTGCGGCTCGCGATCGCCCAATGCCTTGACGGCTTCAGCCTTCTGTTCCGCGATTTTTGCCTCAGCCTCTTTCGGGCTGGTAACTCCCCACATCTCGTAGAAAGTGTTCATGTTGAACGGAAGGTTGTAGAGTTTTCCTTTGTAATTTGCGACCGGCGAATTCGTGTAGCGGTTGAACGGCACGAACGAGTTCACAAAATCCCAGACTTCTTTATTCGAAGTGTGGAAAATGTGCGCCCCGTACTTGTGCACATGAATTCCATCGTCATCCTCGCAGTAGATGTTTCCGCCCAGGTGAGAGCGCTTGTCGATTACGAGACATTTTTTTCTAGCCTTGTTTGCAAGATATGCGAAAGTGATTCCGAAAAGTCCTGAGCCGACGATAAGATAGTCATATTTTTTCATATATTGCCCTTAATATTTCTGTTTTGGAAAATTATCATTTTACTAGCAATGTAATTTAGCAGAATCACTATTATGTTACTGATAAATTTCCATAACATAGCATTCCATTGCATTTTATCTACTGCAAACCACATAACCCCTACATCAATCAAACCTGTTGCAATTCGACATAAAAAAAACTTTATTAGTTCTACGCATACGATTGACAGACACCATGTCTTACTTTCAAATACCCAGATTTTGTTAGTAACAAATGCAAACAACACAGCAAAAAACCATGCAAGCACTGTTGACGGAACATTTTGTATTGAAAGTACATGGAAGAAACATCGGTAGCACAATAAATTTACTAGCGTTGTACAGATACCGAAAAAAGTATAAGCAATGAAACTTTTGTACTTAAAAAATAGGTCTTTAATTGACATTTTTCATTCCTTGTTTGAGTTTCTTGAAGTCACCGAGTGCTTTCCAACCGATTTTTATGATTTTCGGAATGTTAATCGAGTTTACTCCACCTTGCCGTGGTTTGAATGAAATCGGCTTGAACACCATCTTTTCTTTGTACCAAGCAAAATAAGTTGTCATCATGATGTTTGGCAAATTATAGTCGGGAGTCATTTTGTACAAATATTTCTTCACGACATCTGCTTTCATTAGCCGAAAAGGTGCGTTTGCATCGGGAATCTTTACGCCGAAGTAAAGCCTCAGCAGAAAGCACACCACTTTTTCAACAAATGCTCTTGACTTTCCATCTTCACGGACGGTGCGCACTCCAAAAATACCATCGTATTCACTCCTCAAAGTCCAAAACGCCTCAAATTCATCAGGATTTGTCTGCCCATCTGAATCTGTTTGAAAAATATACCCCCCCCCGCTATTTTGTATAGCATAATTATAAAGAGCAATAACTTTTTCACCGTGAAACTTACCAGTATTACTCAATATAATGAGTTTGGGAAATTCGCATTGAAGTGCTTCAAGAATTCTATGAGTATTGTCTTTACTCCCACTGTCTGCAATTACAATTCGAGAATTATCGCCCTTTCCATCAAGAATTGCGTACCATGATCTTACAACAGATTCAATGTTTTCTTCTTCGTTATAAGCCGGCATTACAATATAAAGTGTATCGTTCATTTTTCCTCCATTATTTTATATCTGATGAAAAATCAAAAAGAGAATCAATGTTATTGTCGCTATCCAAAAAGTTACTCCCTGAAGTTGCTTGTGAAAAAATATAGAAATCATCGATTTTTTTATTCAATTTGTATTCAAGTCCTGCATCTTGTAGAATCTGCAAAATATCAGAATTTTCATTCCGTGAAATAACAAATTTTGGCTTATTTTCTTTAATTTCTTTTGCGAAAATGCCGTTCATTTCTTGAGTCATTGGCCAAGGCCTGTATGCAAAACGAGAAGCTGCCCAACGATGGGATTTTGTATAAACCCAACAGTCATTTGAATCGACAATAATTTTTTCCGATTCTTCTGTATTGTTTTGTATATACTCAACTAGTGCGTAGCTAATATTTGTTCCACTACTTTTCCATGAGATTTGTTTTGATTGTTTGGAAAAATATGGACATAGAATAAATATAAAAAGCCCTAAAATAGCTGCAATGCTGAGTAATGGATTAAATTTTAACTCTTTAAATATAATTTCAATGAGATTTGCAATCGGTAAAACCATAAACGGAATTAAAACAGTTGCATAATGAGAAAAATTATTGGCAGGTGATACAACTATAAAAAATGCGAAGAAAAATCCGAGCGCATTTATGCAAAATATGTTTTTATAAAATTTTTTCTCTCGATTCAAATAAATAGCTATAAAATGCAAAACTAAAGAAAGTTTTACAATGTCATTATTAATAAAAAATTCTATTGCATTTATTTTTTGAGCAAAATCTTTCTCTGCGGTTGCATATCTTATGTTGTATAAAAAGTAGTCCTTTATAAAGTCCGAAAAGTTTCCTAAGCAAATAAAGTAGACTGCAACTGGTAAAAGAATAATAAAACTACCTGTAAAAAAATAACCTACATAAGTCCATAATTGTTTATATTTTTTTTCACGTATTTTTACTAGTAAAATATACACACAAAATAAAACCCAAAGAAATACTAAATTTGGTCGCAACAAAAAAGTAAACGAAAACATACTGCCGACGAGCATGATTTTTAGTTTGGTCAAATCCTTTTGTTGATGTACAAGCCTTAGGAATATAAATTGTGTTAAAAGGATGTATGGCAATGCATAGTTTTCTGTATAATTTCCAAAGCCAAAAGTCTCTATCAGATAGGCGAAAGAAAGTAAAACAGAAATCAAAGATGCAGTTCTTGAAAATACCAATCTTGCAGTTTTAAAAGCAAAAAGCATAGCAAGAAAAATTGATAGAAATTCAATTAACCAAATACCTGTATATTCATGCAAGGAAAGTCCTATCGCATTAATAAAATATAACAGCGGACCTTTATGGTCAAAAACATCAGTATAAAGCCTTCCTCCATTGAGCAGTACTTTTGCAACATATATAAATACATGGGAATCCACCCAAGGTATAACTTTACTATAAGGCGCAAGAGTACTTTGCATTGTGATGAACACTGCATAAAATGCAAGAAAAGTGAAAATAAGAGCATTTCGACATTTTAGCCTTTGCAACAATTTATCCATCATACCATCTCCTTGATCTTCTCAAATTCTTTCATCAACGCATTTACTTCGGTATCTGAAAAGTCAACCCAACCAGTCTTAATTACTTTTTCCAGCAAGGCTGAAAGTCTAGATATATCAGAGCAGAGATAAACATTTTTTGAATAAAAACTAACGGAGTTCTGAGTTTTCCCAGTTGATGTTGGCAAGACGATAACCGGGGTTTTCGCTAAGAGCGCAAAAATCATTCCGTGCATTCTGTCTGTAACGACAACTTTACTGCTTGCATAGAACGCAAGTTCTCGCCTTAAAATCTTCTCAGCATGTCCGTGTATAAAATCAGGATTCAAAGAAAGAACAGTGTCTGTAGATTTGTAAGAATAGCCACAATCATCAAATATTTTGATGCAATCCTCAGACGAAACAAGATTTTCCTTATCAAAATCTCTTTTTACAAAAAGCACATCCCTTTCAATGTCAGAGTCACATACGACAACTTTGTCATACAAGAAATGCACAATATCGGGACACAACATGATTTTTGTGTTCTTGAATATGGATTTTGCATATTTTGCAGAATACTCATCTCTTGCAAGCAATGTCACTTGTCCGTGTATATCAGAATATTCTGCAAATTGATTTGCAACTTCTTCGCTGCTGAAAGAAATTGTTGTAGGAAACACAATGATTTGTTTGTCTGAAAAACAACTTATCGCAGATTTGAATACGAAAGATTCATTTTCGTACAAATCAGATATACGAATTCCACCTTGAATTATTATTTTATCATGCTCCCTCATGTTTTCGTTTATTGTTCGATAAAGGGATACAAGATCATAACCAATCCACTTTGGAGAAGGAATCTCTATGATTTTATGTGTTGGATAGTATTTTTTACACCATGCTTTTATTGCAATAGTTTGGGCAATATCTCCGAGATTAGAACTAAACGGAGTACCGAGTATGTAAATACACTGCAACGAAACATTCATCTGATACTGCAACGAAACATTCATCTGATACTGCAACGCAGAAATCAAATCCTTGGTATGCCCCTCGCTGTCCCAGATGTTGTTCTGAACATTTTGCATCAGTTCACTGTTTGAGCTGGCAACAAAATCCCTGGTATGCACCTCGCTGTCCCAAATAGATGCCTGCAAACTTTTTATAGAAGATATAACATCTTTTTGGAGCAACTGAACAAGAGGCTTGAATAGTCTTAATCTTTTTTTTAGAGTTGATTTGATTTTTCGTTTTTATGCGAATTCCAACAGAAGATTTTTCTTGGATTTCAGTAGCAAAACCGTTTCCTTTTGCCCATTCAAGCCGTGCTGTCAGACATTTATGTAAAGCATATTTGTCATAAACTTTTTTCTTTTTATTTTTTTCTTCGATAAGAGAGAGCAAAGCTTCTTCTTTTTTTTAAGAGCTCTTTTCTATCACTTCTAGAATAATCTTGAAATGGATTTTTCCACCCGGAAAGAAGAATCAAATCACTGTCTTTTATTGTGATTTCCAACTTTTTAAGAGTACGGGCAACTATTTTCTGTTCTTGTTCCAGAAGAATTTCCATTTTTGAAGCTGTTATGTTGTCTCCGTCCCATCTATATTCACCAAGAATTTCTGGGATGTTGTAGAACTTAAGCTTTCCCACTGCTCGTGACCATAGCTCAAAATCCTCAGCTGCAAAACTTTTGTCATAAAAGAAATTGTTATCAACAAAATCTTTTTTACGGAACATTATGGTCGAATGACAAATATCACATTTAAAAATAGTCATTGCCTTGATTTCTTCAGGTGTTTTTACAGGCGCATGAATATAGTTTCTCTTTCCAAAATGTCGCTGCCATGTTCCACAGAGAGAAATTTCAGGATTTGATTCAAGAAATTTTACCTGCTTCTCAAACCTTGTGTCAGGATAAACATCATCGGCATCAGCACGGGCAATATAAGTTCCCCTTGCAAGCTTGATTCCTTCATTGAGAGAGTCTGCAAGCCCCAGTTTTGTTTTGTTTTGGATAATATGGATTCTTGAATCTGAAAATTGACTTACAAGTTCTACAGTCTTGTCATCAGAACCAAATTCATTTACAAGAAGAATCTCAAAATTCTGAAATGTCTGCAAAAGAATTGAGTAAATCGTGTCCTGCACATATTTTTCACTGTTGTAGGTTGGTATCACAACAGAAACTAAAGGAGACTCATATTTATCATTCTCATTTGAAAATTTATAGAAATCAGTATGAGCAAACAATCCTCGTTCAATCGCCGCCTGCACTCTGCCATCAGAAACAAATTCAGAATTATAACGATAGCATTCCCATGCGCGCATCCATCTTTTATGCAACGTTCGGAACAATGGATAAATACCAAACTGCTCGCGAGCATCTTTGTTCCACCAAATCTTTTTCAGAAGGATATCCAGAATGACAAGACTATCAAGGGCATTGTCCACCGAGTCTTCTTTTTTATAAGTATGCACACAGAGCATACTTATATCTTCCTCAGAAAAATGAAGCCCAAGTCGCTCAAATGCTCTTTTTTGTACCGAAAGATAATTTTTTACACCCTCATCACCACCAACATTAGTTGCATTTTTGCTGTGCATTCTATAGCGATATAAGCTTTGGTCGGTAATATTAGCGTACTTTAACGAATATGCGGCTCTTTCAAAGAATTCATAATCTTCTGTGTAATGAAAATTCTTATCATAACGAAGATGCTGTTTTTCAAGGCTCTCTTTTCTAATCATAATCGTTGGATGTACGAATGGTGTAAAAAACAGAGTATCGCTTTTCAAAGTTTCCGAGTCAGTTTCGACCTTCCACTCCCAATTTGCTTCTCCAAACAAAGTTGGCTTGATGCCACAAATATCTATATCTGTGTGCTGCTCCATGTACTCATGCTGAATAGCAAGTCTGTTCGGTGCACATATATCATCTGCATCCATTCGGGCAATATATTTACCTTTTGCATTATCAATTCCAACATTCATACTCGCAGATATGCGAAGGCGTTCTGTGTTTTGAACTATTTTTATACGAGAATCTTTTTTTTCATAATCTCTTAAAATCGTAGTTGCTTTCTCATTTGAACCAAATTCATTGATTATTATGAATTCCCAGTCGGAAAAAGTTTGATTGATGACAGAATCAATTGCTTCATTCAGAAAAGCTTCACCATTGTATACAGGCATAATTATTGAAATTTCAGGCATTTTTTTCTCCCCCTTGTAAAGATTTTTTTATCCATACCAAAAATGCTGTAAGAGGTTTCTCGATAAATTCATGTACACCAATTGCGACAATAAGATTCAGGCAAAGATACAGAATTGTCACGATTGGCTGCAACTTAACACTTGGATAAAGGCAAGTAAAAATATTGCTGCAAAATGATTGCATTATGTAAAATGAATAACTTATTTCTTCTAGATACGACAGTTTTCTATTTTTTAGGACTCGTGAAACAATTCCGCAATTTTCTGCGAACATAAATACAACAAGAATAAATATTGGAATAAGCACAATAAGATTAAAATTGTTGCTTTCACGTACCAGAAGCATTTTGAAAAAAAATAGCAGTGCACAAATTTCAACTATTGAAAGAAAGGTTTTTGGTAATTTTCGAATTTTATCTTGTGCTTTTTTATACACAAAATATGCGAATATGCCCAAAGACATTCCCGCCATTCCTCTAACAATTGGAAATGGAATAACATTGAAAACAAAGTTTGTCGGCGTATTCGCAAAAGATATAGAAAAAAATAATATAGAAAAAAACAGTGCAATACCCCAATAAACTTTTTTTGCATATTTAATGATAAAGTAGAGAACTACGGAGCAAATTAGAAGAGCGGAAGCGTACCAAGCAGGACCATTTATATATTTAAGTCCTGCAATTCCTGTTGTTTGTAGCATGGGGATCTCAATAAGAAAGGATTTTAAATGATTACCATCCAATATCCAGTTTTTGAAGTTTCCGCCGAACCAAGTCATTGTATAAATGCCTGGAAGCAGAACTGTCCCTGCGATGAATGCTGGCCATAGCCGAATAAATCGGTTAGAAATCATTCCTGAAAAATTCTGCAATGGATTTTTCAGCAAACTTTTTGTAAGTAAAAATCCGCTTAGAACAAAAAAGAATTCGAAGCAAAGAAAGGCGCAGGAGAAAATCTGTACAGTAGGACTAAAGCGATAGTAGAGTTCCCAGTGATAAATTGCGATTAAAAATGTTGCAATGACTCTCATACCGACCATACCGTTAGCATGCCCCTCCCTGTTTTCTTGTATAGTTTTTTTATTATTTACATAACAAGTTGACAGGGATGATTTACCAAAAATCCAACCAACAAATGGAATCTTTGAGAATACATAGCAAATTGCCAAGCTAAAAACAAAATTTATGATTGTCGCAAAAAACATCATTAAGACAGAGTTTGAATTTGCCTGATATATATTTGTTTTATCCAAAATTGCTTTTACAAGTAAATGTGCAAAATAAATTCCAACAGAAAGTTTAGAAATACTTGCCACTCGATTTTTTATACTTTCTGAAAGTTTGTTAAAATAGGTTTCGCATGACATGAACACTGTAAACATAAACGCTGCAAACATGAACACAGGGGCAGTTCCATACGCACCTATGAAATTTTTATGAGGCGTTTCGCCAAATATAAAACAAGAAGCTTCTCCAAGAATTATGAATAAAAGTGATACCGCAGAACCAAGCAAAGTTTTTCTTAAAGGAAGTTTTTTCTGTAAAAGCCATGCACCAAGAACAAACAGTCCAATTTCTGGGAATCCCCAAGTAAACCAAAGCGATATATAATTAAGTCTAAATAATCTTGCAATAGTAAGTAAAATAACTGGAACGACACAGACTAATACAAAAGCATATTTTTTTATAGTTTCTGCGGAAGTTATAAAAGTAAGGCGTATTATCGGAGAAAGAAAATATAAACCTATAAGAGGATACATAAACCAAAGATGATAATATTGTGAGGTATATAAACTTTTGAAAACTGCTGTGATTGAAGATCCCTGCAATGCTCCAAAGTAAGCAATATAAATGCCACTCCAAATTATCAAAGGAATATAAACACTTGGTATTCTTTTTTTTACCAATGATAAAATGGATTCATTCTTTGGCAAAATAAGAGCACCTGACAGCATGAAAAAACACGGAACCGCAAAGGTTGTAAAACAATTAACGATTAGGCTTGGAATCCACGCAACCAAAGAATCACTATAATTTCTTTCGTACAAAGAACTCGTATAATGCAAAAATATAACGGTGAATATACATGAGATTCTTAAAAAATCCATCCATAAAGTTCGTTTTTGCGTTTTATTCTGATTTTTAGAATTATTTTTGTTGAGAATAAAAAAAAGTTGTATCAACATGAATACAATTCCACCAAAACTCATCGAAGAATATTCCCTAATTTTATCCCATGAAGAAATTCCTGAAGAGCCTAGAGAAACGCCATAATCTTCAGCATCTGAGTCAGAATAAGTATCTACAATAATTTCATCTGTTTCTGTTTTTATTAGAGCCTTTCCATGCCATTTATTCTTTTCAAAAACTACGGTTTTATCTTTACCTACTGGTATTTTAAATGAAATTGAATTGGACATAGAAACAGGTCTATCAAAAGCTTTCCAATAGCAAGCGCCTGCATCATAATCAATCCAGCCAGAATCAGAGTGCTCCAAGTTCTTTGCCCAATACCAAGTTTTATCAACAACGAAACCTTTTATTACAACATCACAGCTTTGAGCATTTTCATTTTTGGTGTTTAAAGCACTAATCGTAACAGTTGGTTGAGGTATCATGCGGTATAAAACTTTTGCTGATAAAATATCAAAAAGATATATTCCTGCAAGAGCTGCTACCAAAGCAACAAAAACTCGTCGCAAGACTATAACAAAACGACTTCTTTGAAATGGAGTTGCTAAAATTATTGCGGCAGATAGCACTAAGATTAACCATGCAAACAACATTTTCTATAAACTTCTCCTAAGAACAAAACGCACAATCTTAAAAATCAAAAATCTTCCCGCTTTCCAAACACCTCCCCAGTACCTTTCCCAGCAAAGCAGCTCTTTTAGATGCCTCCATCTGTTTGGCTGCAATGCGATATGATTCTGCAAATTTATAGCAATACACCTAATGGTATTAGGAAGTTCATTTAACAGAGCAGCAACAAGCCAAGTTAAAAAGAGTTTGTCTATTGGTTTTGCAAGAGCATCAATTTTGTCTTTCGGAAGATACGGAATCTCCCAGCCCAGAAAATATATACACCATACTGCTATGTCCGCTTTGGAAAGATTGTCATAATTTCTGAAAGCCCAATATCGGAATACTGAATCTACCATGTGTATGTGACCACGAAGCCTAAACAGTATATCCTTGTTGAACTCTGCCATGAGCGAGCCGCTTCGAGTCCATGTGTACTGATACAACTCTTCCTTAATGAAGGAGATTCCGTTTTGCACATTTGGAAACGCACAGAGCTGGAACACCTGATCTTCCCCAACGAAACAGGTCTCGTCAAAAAAAAGCTCATTCTCATCAAGAAAATCCTTTAAAAAGGCGTTTCTCCAAACGAATGGGCGTGCGGAGTTTTCCAGAAACAAAGCTTTTTCCGAAAATTTCCTATAAAACTTGTTCCTTGTCTGTAAAACTCTGTAATACCAATCAGATGCCCTCGGTATATCAGGCAAAATTTCCGTACCGAACACAACTATGTCACAAGTCCGTCTCAAAAATTCTTTGTAACATCGTTCAAAAGCATTGGGCAGCAATGCGTCGTCAGAGTCCAAGAAAAAAATGTATTTTCCCGTTGCAGCTTTGATTCCGTCATTTCGTGCCGCCGCAAGATTTATGTTCCGCCCCTGAACGAAAACAAACCTTGTGTCCTCTCTGACAGTTTTCGCTATGATTTTCTTTGAATCATCAAGAGAGTCATCATAAACGCACAGTGCCTCCCAATCATGAAAAGTTTGGGAACGAACGCTTTCGAGACAGCGTTCAAGAGTCGTTGCAGAATTCAGGATCGGAATGATGACGGAAATCTCTGGCATTAAGAAAACCTATTTCTTCAAATGTTCTTTTCCGCAGAGAGTCTTGTAGAAGATGCTCATAATCAGATGGTCGAATACCATGTGAATATCTTCAGTAGTCTGCATACTCATCACAGGAACATGCAACGAAATGTCGCTCATTTCCTTAAGTTTTCCGCCTGAGAAACCTGTCATGCCAATAATTTTGTTACCGCATGATTTAGCGTACTCAACCGCGTTGATTACATTCTTTGAGTTTCCGCTTCCGCTGATTGCGATGATGATGTCTCCTTCCTCCAGTTTGTTTTTTAGCTGGAATCTGAATACTTCCTCAAACCCAATATCGTTCGCAATCGCCATGATTGTGGCCATGTTGTCGTTCAGGCACTGGAAGCGGAACTTGTTCTCGACATACTCGCTGATTCCTTTGTTAAAATCGTTCTGGTAGTGGCTTGCAGTGGCAGAGGAGCCTCCGTTTCCGAAAATATAAATTGTATGCTTTCCCTCGTAAGCCTGGATAATAAGGTTCATCGCATCGTTGATTGCGCTTACATCAAGTTTCGAGAGGGTGTCCTTTTCAAGTTCGATATAGTCCTTAATTGCGCTTGTGTAGTCAGTCATTTTTTTCTCCAATTATTTTTTTTACAACCTCAAGAAGCGAGCTTCCTGTAACTTCAGGTTTTACATTGAACTTTCCGTCTTTTCCTGCCTCTCCAGTCATCACGAGTGCCGTGTGGCAGCCGGCATTGAGGCCTGTCTGGATATCCATGGTCGTGTCACCGACAATCCAGGACGCATTCAGGTCTATGTTGTATTTTTCAGCTGCCGTTTCTAGCATTCCGATGGCGGGCTTTCTGCAATGGCATTTGATTTTGTAAGCTGGATTTTCTTCCGGAAAACCTTTGTCGGGATGGTGAGGACAGAAAAACATATCATCAAGATACGCACCGTCTTTTCCCAAAAGAGTCTCCATCTTTTTATGAATCTCATTCACATCATCAATGGAACACATTCCCCGTGCGACAACAGGCTGGTTCGTCACCACAACGCAAATCCACTCGGACGAGTTTATTTTTTTGATAGCCTCAACAACATCTTTCTCAAGTTCAAACTCTTCGATTTTTGAAATCAGCCCCTTGTAAACATTCAGAGTTCCGTCGCGGTCAAGGAAGATACACTTTTGCTTGTTTCTGAGACTTCTTTTTTCGATGAATCCTGATTCAATGTCTTTTTTGGCAGAGTTAATTCTCTCCACTGTTCCGACATCTTTTACGTATTCCGGGCTTTTATACCCGAATACATCCCTGCCTTCCGCGATAACTTTTGAAAGAATATCTTTCTCCAAATCTTTTTTGGCAGGATTCGATACAAGATTACAAATTTCTGGATTTAAAATATAAAGACCCGCGTTTACACAATTTTTGTACCAATAATTACGCATATTGTGCTTTGAATCAAATTTCAGGATTTTTCCCTCAGAATCAACTTCAACAAGGTCTGAATCAAAAGGATGAGAATTCGGATGTACGAAAAGTGTTGCAAGCGACCGATTTTTTCTATGAAAATCAAACATCCTTCCTAAATCGATGTCAAAAAGGACATCTCCGAAAATCAGGAAAAACGGCTCGCCATCAAGTTTGTTTTTCAGGAAGTAGAAAGAGCCTGCTGTTCCAAGAGGTTCATTTTCTTCTATATATTGAGCCGTTATCCCGAATTTTGAGCCATTACCAAAATAATTACGGATTACATTTCCCAGATAGCCGATTATAAAAATGACATCCGTTATTCCGTTTTTTTTGAGGATTTCAATCTGTCGTTCGAGAAGCGGCTTTCCGAGTATATCGACCATCGGTTTTGGAACTTCGTTCTTTGTTATGGTCGCCAGACGAGTCCCCCTGCCGCCTGCCATGATTACTGCCTGCACTTAAGGACTTCCTCAACGGTCTTCGCCACAGTCTCATCAGAGTTATAGCGGGCTTTCCAGCCTGTAGCGTGAATTTTGCTCAAATCATACTGAAACTTAGGAACGTCTCCTTTCCAGCCGACATTTCCGCCTGTGTAGTTGTATTTAACATCATGCAAGCCCATTTTTTCGCATACGATGTCGGCAATTTTTGTTACTGTTGTGGCTCCATCAACACCAAGGTTGTAGAGAGTGATTCCTTTTTTACCAGTATTCATAAAGCGGACAATTGCCTCAACCAAATCCGTAACATAGATGTAAGGCTTGCATTGGGTTCCGTCTCCGAGTATGCGGAGTTGTGTCGGGTCAGTCTTGAGTCGCTTGATAAAATCGAAAACGACTCCATGTGTAAGGCGTGGACCGATGACATTAGGGAATCTGAACACGAGCACTTCAAAATCATTCATGTAGCTGAAAGCAGAAATGAGAGCCTCGCTTCCAAGTTTCGCCGCACCGTAGTATGAAACCGGTCGCAAATCTGGTGTTGTTTCGGAAAGAAGCTCTTTTTTGTCACCATAGACTGCAGATGTCGATGCAAAGAACATTTTCTTCACATTATGAATCCTCATGCACTCAAGGATATTGAATGTAGTTGTGTAAGTGTTTTTATATTCTACAGAAGGATTCTTTGCGCTTGCTTGAATGTCAGAATTTGCCGCAAGGTGGAATACATAATCAAATTTCTCCTGTTCGAAGATTTTTGAAAGCGCGTCAAAATTGCACAAGTCAGATTCATACATTTTGAATTTAGAATTGCTGCTAAGATGTGCGATATTGTTTTTTGTTCCGATAAAATAGTTATCAACACAAACGACATCATTTCCTTTTTCAAGAAGCAAATCTACAAGATTGCTTCCAATAAAACCTGCACCGCCAGCAACCAGAACTTTCATAAAAAACTCCTACCAATCTTTATTTCCTACATACACGACTTTCGTACCGCTGTTTTCCAAGTCAAAAGAAAGCGGTACCAAATCGCTTAACGCAGCCTTTAAGCGCAATTGCTTTTCTTTTGGGCAATAGAAGAGAAGAAATCCACCTCCTCCAGCTCCCAAAAGTTTTCCGCCTAAAGCTCCGTTCTTCATAGCCAGGTCGTAATATTTATCAATGAAATCATTCGAAATAGAGGATGTAAGGCTTCTCTTTAGCTGCCAATTTTCGTTCAGAATTGCACCAAAATCATCCAGTTTGCCATGTGACAATGAATCCCTCATGTCGTAAACAAGGGAAGTCATCTTTACAAGTGAATTGAATTTATCTTCCTCGGTCGCAACATTTTTATTCTGATCTTTAAGAATTTCACCGGCACTATGAGTAAGACCTGTGTAAAAAAGAAGAAGGTTCTCATTCAACTCTCTTTGGACTGTTCTACTGACAACAATCGGCTCGACCTCCACAGAACCATTCTGTAAAAAACGAATTACTTTTACTCCTCCGACAGCTGTCCCATATTGATCCTGTTTACCAATCGGCTCCCCAAGCTCTTCGATTTCAAGCCGGCAGGCTTCTTCTGCAATTCGTTCCTGAGAGCAGTATTTTCCTTGATAAGCGTAAAGGGCATGAATGAGTCCTACTGTATATGCGCTTGAAGTAGAAAGCCCTGTTCCAGAAGGAACGTCAGCTGTACTTACAATTTCGCACCCCTCAATTCCGTGATCAAGAAGAAGCTGCCGTGCAATCGGATGCTGCAATTTATGAACATCGCTGACATTTTCTGTTTTGCTGTATTTGATTACAGTTTCCCCTTTATTGAATGATGGGTGGATTGTAACGTACATATATTTATTTATGGTTGTTGAAAGAACAGCGCCTTCATGTTTTTCGTAAAAACTTGCGAGGTCGCTTCCACCTCCAACAAAACTGATTCTAAACGGTGTTCGGGTAATTATCATTGTAAAACTTCGAAATAGAAACCTTGTCTTTTTCAAGACAATAGTC
>NZ_JPUF01000049.1 GCF_014737315.1 Treponema zioleckii
AAAGTATGTGGACCCGGATGGAAGGACTGATTATATCTACCACCTTGATGAAAATGGCAATAAAACTGTAACAGAGGAAAATGATTGGGGAAAATTTGAATTTCTTCATATTGATAGATATTTTGTAGAAACTTCTGATGGAACTCGTTGCAAAGCAAACAGTAAAGAAACTGTTACATTACATGAGAATTGGAAGAATATTGATACAGATTTTCTTCATGGTACCCTTTCTACCTTATTATCAACTGTAAATCAGAAAGATACCGATTTTACTCGCATTCTAAAACAATCTGTGGATGGCGAACTAGATTTTAAATTGTCTATGAAAGCAGATACCTTATATTTTGACGGGAATGTTCTCTATAATCGGAATGAGGCTGGAAACTTTGTGTGGGCATATTTCCTCGAATCTAAAGGTTTTACAGGAATACATGGAGTCTTGGCACAAGCGGGAAGCATAGTAGGTTCTCATAGGCTGGATGAATGGCATGATACGAAAGCAAGGTATGCTGGTGATGCCTATTTTCATAAGATAGACTTTTATAGTTCTAAATTTTACTATTTTTTCTTTGGAGAAAAAAATAGAAAGGAAAAGTTTTTAAATATCTTTGTGTTGTTTTTTGCATTATTTTTATTTCATGCTTTAACAAGAATAATTTCACAGATAATGAATTATCAGAATTTTATGTATTGGCAGAAAAATTGGAACAAAAAGATTTTTCATTTGGGCGAAAAATAAAAAAATCAAAAACTTTGAAATTATACAAAGTAAAAGAGAATTTTTCACTTGAAGAAGATTTTTTTTCGATAGAAGATTTTCCGTTGGTTGAAAATAAAATCAAGTTTGTGGAAAAAGAAAAGAGCAGTGTGTTTTTAAAATTTGCTGGTGCTCCATCAGGCTGGGGACGTGGAATTATCTACTTAAAAAATCAGAATGATATAAAAAATCGTGCAGAAGTCTTTATTCACCTAAAAGATGAATTATATTATTTTGAAGGAAAATTCTAAGTGTTTTCAGTTGGAAATCGCAAACTTAATAATTTCACTTCCCCCAAATCGCGATTTGTAGGCCAACCCCAAAAATCCACTTTTCCCCGGAAAGCCCGCCACAAAAAGCGCCTTTTTCGGGGAAATTTAAGAATTGCGCTGCATATAGCGTAGTTTTTTTGTCGAAATATTAGTGCAAAACAACATTTGCAATTGTGAAATATACTAGAAGCGATACGGCGTCTACTATTGTCGTTATGAACGGACTTGCCATTACGGCTGGGTCAAGATTCATTTTTCTTGCGCACATCGGAAGGACGCATCCGATTATTTTTGCGACAAGCACGGTGCATGCCATTGTCAGACAGACTACAAGCATCACAAACGGCGTTACGGCTGTGTTCTTAAGAATCAGTCGGTCTACCACAAGCAGCTTTACAAAACAGGCAGAGGCCAGCGTTATGCCACAAAGAACGGCTGTTCGTATTTCTTTCCAAACGACCGTCGGCAAATCCCTAAACTCAACTTCGCCCAGCGAGAGTGCACGTATTATTGTTACGGACGACTGTGACCCTGAGTTTCCGCCTGTGTCCATCAGCATTGGGATGAATGCCGTCAGCACCACCTGAACGGCCAGTGCGCTTTCAAAATTTGTGATAATCATTCCTGTAAACGTAGCCGAGACCATGAGCAACAGCAGCCAGATGATTCTGTGCTTGAACAGGTCGAGCGGGGTAGAGCGCAGGTAAGTTTTTTCTGACGGAGTCATACCACCCATAATCTCAATATCCTCGGTAGCCTCGTCTTCCATTACTTCAAGGGCATCATCAAATGAGATTATGCCAACCATTCGTCCGTCGCTGTCCACAACAGGAATTGCAAAGAAGTTGTATTTAGAAAGCATCTTTGCAACTTGTTCCTTGTCGTCCAATGTATTGACGCTTATTACGTCCCTTTTTACCAGCTCGTCAATTTTTACGCCGTCATCTTTTGCAAGAAGCAGGTCTTTTACTGAGAGCCGGCCGACAAGTTTTTTATTCTGCGTGATGTAGCAAGTGTAGAAAGCCCTGTTGTTTATACCAGTTTTTCTAATATGATTTATGGCTTCTCCTACAGTCGTTCCAAGACATAGCGACACGTACTCGGTGGTCATTATGGAGCCTGCGGAATCCTCTGGGTATTGCAGAAGCTGATTGATTTCTTTTCTTGTGTCTGGGTCAATCTGACTTAGAATCCTGTCCACAACGTTTGCAGGCATTTCTTCAATCAAGTCAGCCGCATCTGCCGCATAAAGCTCGTCAAGAATTGATTTTAGCTCTGAGTCCGAGAAACTCTTTATCAGCAGCTCCTGAAAATCATTGTCCATTTCAACAAAAACATCTGCCGCATTGTCTTTTGAAAGCAACCTGAAAATCACAGGAACCTGTTTTTCATCAACGCGCTCAAAAAGTGCAGTTATATCAGATGCCGCCATTGTTGAAAGTATGTCTTTTATTGTAGAGAATTTTCGTTCCGCCAAAAGGGAACATATTGTATCTTCAAATTTTACCTTGAATTCTGCCATTTTTGACCTCTGTGCGGATATGAGCTTTATTGTAAAAATGGCTGCGTATAAGAACGATAAAGATGCCGGTGAATGTCATTAAGAGTTTCCGGCAGTCATTTCTAAATCGCCCGGATACGAGCCGCTACTACTGCCATCACCCATAACATCCTCCTGTAAAAAATTGTTTACGATTGAAAATAATGTAAAACGATGTAGAACTATACCATATTTCGATATATTTGGGAATATTTTTTACGCGGGAATCTACAAGAAATCTCCAAAATCTAAAACTGGCACGAGTGCGCGCTACAAGCAGGCCGAATTTCGAGTTTTTTACCATGCGAGAAGAGCGCACTGCTGTCATTTTGCGGCATAGCTGTTTCGGAGAACTCCTAAAAAGTTTTGTCATGCCGAATTTATTTCGGCATCTATACTACAATTGGTGTAAAAGCCCCCGAAACAAGTTCGGGGTGACACTGCAATTTCGAGTTTTTACAAAGCCCGTCATTTCCGAAGCCTACGCAACATAGTTGATACGGAGACCTAGCTAAAATTGCGATGCAATTTTAGCTAGGTCTCGCTTGTAAAATCTTTTGGGTCAACGAGCTTTCCTTTGTAGAGCATTCGTGGATTCACGGTGATTTTGAGTTTTTTTTCGAGTGCGGCAAATTTTCGCATTTCGTATTCGTCACCAATCACAATGTTGACTCCGCTTTTTCCTGCTCTGGCCGTTCTTCCCGCCCGGTGAATAAAAAAGTCTTCATTTGACGGCAAGTCCATCTGCACAATGTGTGTAATGTTCGGAATATCGAGTCCGCGCGAAGTCAAATCGCTTGTAACTAGAACAGAAATCTTTCCGCTCTTAAAGCGGTCAATAATCGATTTTCGCTCAACCTTGTCGGTTTTTCCGTGCAAACCTTCGCATTCAATATTCTTGTATTTGAGTTTTACAACGATATTTGCAACTTGGTCTATTTTGCTCGTAAAAATGAGCGTTTTTTCCGGTTTTTCGCCGACCAAAAATTTTCTTAGCGTGTCGATTTTGTCACGGTTTTCAGCAAAAATCGCAATGTGAGTTATCCTTTTTCTTAAAATGTCTTCTGGCGGCAAAAAGAGCGTTTCCAAATCGCTTTCGGTTTCTCCGTTGGTTTTTACGCGAGTTTCCTGCAAAATCTGTCGAGTTGATTTTGTGAGCGTCGCGCTGCACGCAATGAGCTGAATGTCTTTTTTTAGTGTATTAACCAATTCAAGAGTTTCGTCTCGGAGCTCTGGCGAAAGCAATCGGTCTACTTCGTCAAGAACGATTGCTTCCGTTCCTTCAAGCTTTAATTTTTTTAGATGAAAGAGCTCCAAAAGCCGCGCAGGGCCTCCAATAACCACGAGAGGTTTTTCTTTTAGACTCTCAACCTGACGTTTTATTGAAGCGCCGCCTACTAAAAGCATGACTTTCTGATTCGAAATGAGCTGCGCTTGCGTTTTTATTTGCGAAGCAAGTTCTACTGTTGGCGCGATGACTAAAAGTTTTACTTCCCGTTTTGGATTTTCAACTTTCTCTAGCTTTTGAATTAGTGGCATCAAATAGGCGAGCGTTTTTCCTGTTCCGGTTTCGCTTTGAAAAAGTACCGATTTTCCGTCAATGATTTCTGGAATAACTTGTGCCTGAACTTTTGTAGGTTCTTTTATCTCGTTTTTTAAGAGTTTTTCAATGTACTCAGGCTGAATTCCCAATTCTTCAAAATTTGTAATTTCATTCATATATCGAACTATAGCATAGAAAAATCAAACTTGCTATAATCTTGTTTGTTATGAAAGTTGGTATAGATACTTTCGGTTGTAATCATGGGCAATCTGGTATTGGCTCATATATCGATTCTATCTCTAGGAATTTTAAAAATTCTGATTCTCTCAAAGTTGAATTTTTTGGTGCGGAGATTGACCGATACACTTACGCACCGGATAATAATTTTGCTTTTACGGCAGTTACTCTGCCAGAAACTCTTTCCGCAAACCGTGTCTGGCATATTTTTAGATGTAACAGGTTTGCAGCAAAACAAAAATATGATGTTGTAATTTATCCCGCTGTCGTTAATTATTTGCCTTATACTTTTCGAGTTCCTGGCGTAATTATTTTGAACGATATTGTTTCTGAAACCCTTGCAAAATTAAAATTTTTTGACAGATTCAGATTTCGGCATGCCTTAAAAAAAGCTGATAAAATTATTGTCGCAAGTCAGTTTATAAAAAAAGAACTTAAAAAACTTGGAATCAAGCAAGACAAAATTGTGATTGTTCACTGCGGAATCGATCATTCGCTTTTTTACCCGCAGAATATTACTGATGGCGAGACTGTTGATATAAAACCGTTTTCGATTCAAAAGCCATATTTTGTTTATGCTTCAAAAATGTCTTCACCTCAGAAAAAACATTGTGAACTTGTAAGAGCTTTTACGGAATTCAAAAAACGCACCGGGCTCCCGCACAGGCTTGTTCTTGCGGGTAGTGAAGGGGAGTATGCCGCCGAAGTTCAAAAAGCTGTTTTTGACTCTCCGTATGCACAGGACATTTTTATGACGGGATATTTTCCTCCTGAGTCCATGCCGAGTCTGTATTCTGGCTCAGAAGGTTGCGTTTTCCCGTCTGTCAACGAAGGCTGCGGAATGCCGATTCTTGAGGCTATGGCAACTGGCGTTCCTGTTGCGTGTTCAAAAAGCGGTTCTCTTTCAGAAATGGCTGGCAATAATGTTATTTTTTTTGACAGCAATAATATAGAAGAAATAGCTGACGCAATGGAAAAAATGGCTACGAACAAGACTTTTGTGGAAAAAATCTCAAAGGACCAGATTGCTTGGGCAAAACGTTTTAGCTGGGAAAAAGCCGCCGAAGAGATTTTGCAAGTTTTGACACAGGTTGTTGAAAAACGTGGCAAAAAGAGAAAGAGTAAAACTTAAAAAATAAAAAGCCTAAACAAAAAGCTGAAACCGCTTCTCTTTATGAGATTTTGGTTTCAGCTTTTTTTATTTTGCGTCGATTACAGGCGAACTTTCGGCTTTTTCAGAAGTGTCTTCAAGAATTACTGTCGGTTCAGCGACCGGCGAATACGGGTCATCCTTTTTTTCTGTTTTTCCCGATGCTTTTTGCGGGGTTGCAGGTGCCGGAGGAGCCGAAATGTCGTTCACTTTCTCCATCTTGTAGTTGTCTGCCTTCTTTGGTATGTAACTTTGCTCCGGTTCTGGAAGCTCGCTGTCTTTGATTTTGACTTTTTCGGACGGTATGCTGTTTTTGCCCGCGGAGTTTGTTGCTGAAGTCTTTTCTTCAAAGTTTTCAAGCTCCGGCGCAGCTGACTCGTCTTTAGAAAGCCGCTGCCCGATGTTTTCGCGTTTTTTATTTTGTTTTTCAACAGCATCAACTGGCGCGAGTGTTTCCATTTGAACGTGCTCGCCGTTTTCTTTTGCCGTCTTTGCCGGTGGCATTGTGTACATTGTTGCAGGAATTTCAGGTGCCTTTACATCGTCACGAACGACTTTTTCTTCATACGGTGTGATTTTTGGGTAAGTCGGCTCTTTTGGGGCAGATTCCGTAACGATTTCTTCTGGTGACGGGGTTTCCATTTTTTCGTTTGCAATAAAATTGTCCGGATTTATGAGCTCAGGTTTTTCTTTTGCGCGTCGTTCAATTTCTTGCTCCAAAAGTGCGATTACTTGCTCGATTGTCGGTCTTTGAGGCGTTTCGCCGTCAAGCTCAAGATATTTGATGTAGTTGTTTTTGGAATCTTCGAGCAAATCTAGCTTTAGCTGCGCGTTGGCCCTGTTCAAAACTGCTGGCGCGTAATTCTCATCTTCTTTGAGAGCGATTGCGTAAAGAGAGTCCGCACGCACGTAATTTGCCATTGCGTATGCGGAGTTTCCGCCGTTGTACGCAAGAATCTTGTGATTCGTATTATTTTTTGAAAGGCCTTTTACGCAGATTGCCAGCGATTTTGTATAATCTTCTGTCTGATAGTATGCAATTCCGAGATAAATGTAGATTGCAGGATCAACGTGTTCGGCTTCAATTGCCTTTTCAAAAAATGGAATGGCTTCAACTGGCTGATTCAACTGAAAAAGTTCAGAGCCTTTTTCAAAATCCTCATTGAATTCTATTACATCTTTTTCTGGCTGAGCCTTTTCGATTGGCGGTTTTACATTCTTTTTCTGTTGTGCGTCTGCACAAAAAATTGAAAAAACAATCAAAAATGATATGGCTAGATTTTTTTGTACTTTCACCGTATTTCTCCGTAAAATTTTACAATTATGTTTCGGCATTTTTTTATTGTGATTTGACACTCTTAAACAAAAAGACTACTCTAAATAGATAGTAAAAATCAATATTTAGTTGCATAATAAGGGTAGTTCTAAAAATATTCAGTTTTTGAGTTTTGGGGTATTCCCATAAATATTCAAATAAATGGAACAAAATAACCGATAATAAAATACTACATTCTTGCCTGTCATTATTTGGAGGTTTTTGACGCGATGCTTTTGTGGGTTATCATTTCGCTTCTTGGCGCTGGTGTTGTAGGATTGGCATTTTTTTTAGTTAAGTCTATGCTCCAGCCGAAGAAATTGGATTCGATTTCTAAACTTATTAAACAGCAAAAATTCAGTGCGGCGCAGAAGGTCGCAAAATCCATGATAGCAAAAAATCCTCGTGATTACCTTGCGCACTATTATCTTGGAAAGGCATATTTGGCTGATAAGAAAAACGAGCTTGCATTAATGGAGTATAAGCTTGTAAACCAAAATGCTATTTTTGGCGGAGAAATCCCGGAAACTGAATTCAGAAAACAGCTTTCTCAGCTCTATCTCAAATTTAATCAGAGTGAAGATGCGCTCAAGGAGTTCTTGCTCCTTACAAAACTTGATCCTGGTAATGCTGAGAATTATTACATGTGCGGAAAAATTTATGAGCAAAAAAATCGTGCGGAGCAGGCTCTTGGATTTTTTCAGAAGGCGATTAAATATAATCGCAAGCATGTGAAGGCTCATGCCGCAATGGGACTTCTGCTTTTTAGGTCAAAGCAGTTTACCGAGGCAAAAAAGGAAATTGATCTTGCCATTTCTCTTAGTCCGGAGACTTTCTCTTCTTATTATTATTTGGGAAAAATCCTAAAAGAGAGCAAGGATTATTCTGGAGCTGTAAAGGCATTCGAAAAGGCTTTGCGTGATCCGGAATTTAAACAGCGTGCATATCTTGAGCGCGGTTCATGCTATATGATGGCGAATTCTGTTGATAATGCGATGGCTGAATTTGAAAAAGCTATAGCTGCGTCAAAAGATGAACGTTCTCAGGAAACTTTGTATGCAAGATATTTCCTTGCGGCATGTTATGAGAAAAACCGCAATATTGATAAAGCTATAGAGCAGTGGCAGTCAATTTACCAGCATAACCATTCGTTCCGGGATGTTGGCGCTAAGCTTTCTGAATACAAGGATTTGCAGTCAAACGACAGTTTGAAAGAATTCCTGACTTGTTCGTCTGCCGAATTTGCTGAACTTTGCAAAAAAGCAGCCCTTGACGGAATGAGTATGGTTGCCCAAAAAATTGATCAGAAAAAGTGGGGCGTTCAGATGATTGCCGTTGAGCAGAAAAAGGATGATTGGATGAATGTGCGAAAGCAGCTTTATCTTATCAACTTTTATAGAGATGCTGAGCCTATCGAAGATTCAGAAATCCGCAGGGTGCTTGATATGGCAAAAAGTCAGAACTGCTCAAAAACTTATCTTTGTTCGAGTGCAGGATTTACAAGTTCTGCATCTGGTTTTGCCGAGAACCGACCGATTGAGCTTATTGGAAAGGAAAAGTTAGAGAGAATCCTTGCAAAAGCAGGTATCTAATTTTGAAGTGTTAGTACGGTGGTGAGCGGAGTAAATGAAAATTCTTTGTGTGTCCGACCAAATTGACCCTTTGGTTTATAGCCCAACAGTAAAAGAACGTTTTGCCGATGTAGATTTGATTCTTTGCGCAGGTGATTTACCGTCGGACTACATAGATTTTATTGTTTCCTCACTGAACAAGCCTACTTATTTTATTTTTGGAAATCATAATCTAAGTGAATTCCGTTATTATCATAGGCAAAAAACTCATGCTTCTGGTCCTCATCCTTATGTAGAAGCTGATTATGCGGATTATGATTTGAGCGCAAGTCACGGAGCTATTTATGCAGGGTTCACGGTGTTAAAAGACCGCCATCTTATGCTTCCTGCAAAAAATGGAAAAAAACGCCCTTTGCTTATTGGCGGAGTTTCTGGCTCAATTCGTTACAACAACGGTCTGAATCAGTATACGGATTTTCAGATGTTCATGCATCTTTTAAAACTTGTTCCAAAACTTTTGTGGAACAAGTTCAGATATGGTAAGTGCCTGGATATTTTTTTGACACATGCTGCGCCACGGCATATTCATGACAGGGAAGACCCTTGCCACAAGGGCTTTGAGTGCTTTAACTGGTTTATAAAGAAATTTCATCCTACATATTTGGTTCACGGTCATATACATCTTTATGACATGAATTCCCCTAGAATTACCAAGTCTGTAAAAACAACGGTCGTTAATGCTTACAGTTATTGCATAATCGAATTGAATGGAGACGAAAATGAGTGACCAAATGACTTCCTCTCAAACGGAAGAGGATTTTTTTAAGGCGAGAAACAAAGCTCTGCTGAATGAAGTTCAGCATTTTCTTGATCCTGACGAGGCTACGCTTATATCATTTTCAGATATTAAAAAATTGCTTCGTCCTGATGGTGAAGTTTACAAAGGAATGCAGGTTGTTCCTGTAAAACTGATAATAGGTAGCGAAGGTCGCTATCAGGATTTTGACAACAGGTTTTTTCCTAAAAGTTTGCATTTGAAAAATCGTTGGGAGCATATCGACATGGCGCACCTCAATGATATCGACTTGCCGCCTGTTTCGCTTTATGAACTTGGTGGCGTGTATTTTGTGCGTGACGGAAATCATCGTGTTTCTGTGGCAAAGGCGAGAGGCGTGGAATTTATCGATGCCGAAGTTGTAAGCTTGCAGAGCGAAATAAAACTTCATCCTGGCGATACGTTTAAAAAAATGACAAAACAGGTCATTGAGTACGAAAAGCGTGTCTTTTACGGCGAGACTGGTTTTGGCGATGTGACTGATTATTGGTGCCTTGATTTTTCAACCACAGGTCAGTACGACGTTATTTATAATCATATTTTGACCCACAAATATTTTATAAATATGAACCAGACTGAAGAAATCGGTATGGATAAGGCGATTATGTCCTGGTTTATGACCGTTTATCTGCCTGTAATAAAGGTTATTGACGAACAAAAAATTATGAAGTCTTTTAAAAAACGAACACGCAGCGACTTGTATGTTTGGCTCATAAAATATTGGGATGAACTTAAACAGAAATTCGGTTGTGATTATTCGTTGGATGATTTTGCAAATTCGTACCTCGCGGCGTATAAAAAACGCTCAGTTTTGCAAAGGATTATAAATCGCCTTAAAGGAAAAAAATTAAAGAACACGTTGGAAAAAACAAAATAACGGTCTTTATCATTCTAATTACGAAAATCTTAAAAACTTGACGGTCGTAATTTTCAATGATAATATTTTAATTGAATTAAAATTTATTTTGGAGAAAAAAGTTGTTACCAAACGATTTACTTAGTTACATTCCCCTTTTGTGTATCGCTGTTTTTGCAGCCTGTCTTTGTGTTCTCCTTTTTATCGTAAAATTAAGAAAAGTGGCGAAAGTCAGTTTTGTAGTTTTTCTTTCGCTTTTTATAATAATTTTTGGCTGCGTAAGAACTGTATTTATTCATGATTTTGCCTTGCTCTCGATTCTTTTTATCGTCGCAACTGCATTGTTTATTCCGTATGCCGTAATGCTTGCTTTTGGTAAGCCAAAAGAAAAAAAAGTAAAAGAGAAAAAGGAAGATGTTGTTGTTCGTCGTCCAGAAGCGATTGTCCAGGATATTAAGGCTGAAGAAATCAGTTTGGTTGAGCAGGGGCGCAATTTTGTTGCAATTGCGTCAGATTCTTTTACTAACGAAGAAGGAAATCAAGAACTTTTAAATTATATAAATAGAACTTGTATCGATGTTGCTAAAGCTGATGGTGGCGCGATTCTTACAGTTGATGATTTTGATGATGTTATTTCTGTAAAGTCATTTATAGGCGATTTCCCGCCTCCTTACAAGTTACCTGACGACTTGCCACATAAGCCTATTCGAGTATCTACGAGTTTTAAATATGCACAGTTCCCCCTGCGTGACAATATTTTTGGAGAAGTCGCAAGTGCCGGTAAAGCTGAGCTTATTTCTGTTCCAAAGGTTGATGATAGAATCTATCAGAACGGACCAGAGGAATTTTTGATACTTGGAAGTTTGATTTTTGTTCCTTTGAAGTTGAAAGGGCAGGATGTTGTTATCGGTCTTATTGCTTTGTCAAGAAATGCCGACAAGGATCCTTTTTCGGAGGAAGATTTTCAGCGGACTCAGACTTTGGCAGGCTTTGCCGAAGCTGCATTGCGAACTTCGCTTTTGTTCAAGCAGTACAAGGAACAGCAGGAACTTACAAAAGAAAGTGATATTGCAACAAAGTTGCAGAAGGATATGTTCCCTAAGAAAATACCAGCGATTCCAGGAGTTTCGTTTGGAAGTTTCATAGAGCAGACTTCTGGCGTTTGTAGCGATGTGTTCGATGTAATTCCTGCTCGTCAGGACAGAACTTCGTTTGTCTTGATGGATGTCGCAGGCAAGGGTGTAAATTCCCTTATGGTTATGACGATGATCCGTTCTATGTTCCGTCTTATTGTCAACACAACTCAAACGGCAGGCACTATTTTAAGCTGGGCTAACCGAGGAATTTGCAGCGAGTCTTATCTTGATCACTTTGCATCTGTTGCTTTATTGAATTATGATCATACTAGTCATAAAGTTCAGCTATCTAGTAGTGGCATAATTCCTGTTTTGCGGTATAATGTAACGAGAGGTGTTCTTGAGAAGATTTCTATAGATTGCGATCCTATTGGTGTTGAGAAAGCTTCAACGTATAAAGATGTTGAATTTATTGCCAATAAGGGTGATATAATTATCTTATACACGGATGGTGTTGTAGAAGCACTCAACCCTCAAGGAAATCAATATCCTGTCGAAAATATAACAAATATTGTTAGATTAAATTATAAATTATCAGGCAAGGAAATCGCAGGTCTGATAAAGTCTGATATAAAGAAGTTTGTCGGCACCGAAATGCTGCATGATGACCAGACACTTCTTGTCGTAAAAATTCAGTAGGTTAAAAGGAGTTTTTTATGGAATTAAAAATTCGAAAAAACGGTGAAGTTTATATCATTGATGTAAATGGCGAGATGGATCTCTATAACTCCTATAAGCTTAAGGAATTAGTAATGAAAATGCTACGAAAAAAATGTAAAGAGCTTTATTATTAATCTTGAGCAGGTAGATTATATTGACTCGTCTGGAATTGGTGCTTTGATTTACATCTGTTCTACCATCAAGAAGATGAACTTAAAACTGGCAATCTCAAACATTCATGGTTCTGTAAAGAAAGTCATTGAACTGACAAAGCTTATGGGATATTTCCCTATTGCTAATAGCGTTGAAGAAGCTTTGTTGATGGTTAATGAGTAATAAAGAAAAAGGAGAAAGTTGTAATGGAAGATATTAAAGAATTACGCTCTGACGACAATGATCCATTATTCGATACAACTAACATGTTGTATAAAGAATTTCCTTCTGATTTTAGACAGATTCGTTACTTCACTCTTTTGATTGTGCAGTCTGCACCGTTGGAGATAAAAGAGATTAACCTTCTAGAGCAGCAGATTAGTGAGGTAATCAAAAATGCTGTAAAGCATGGTAATGACTGTGATATTAACAAAAAAGTAAAGGTCTGGTATTCATTCAGCCCTTCTCACGCCCATCTTATTGTAAAAGACGAGGGTGAGGGTTTTAAAGATCTTGAAAAATGGAACGACTTTAACAAAAAGCGTTTGGAGTGCCTCCATAATTCAAATTTTGAGGAACTTTCAAATTATGTTTCGTTCAGAACAAAACGCTCTGATGATCAGGATGGCGGAAACGCTTTGTTTGCAGCTCTTGAGTATTGGAATGGCGGATTTGTTTACAACGGAAAACGAAACGGTGTAGCGATGCTTAAAAAATTCCAGAAAAAGCATACTGGAATTGCCGTTGATGGTGAA
Organism: Treponema zioleckii; assembly: GCF_014737315.1. Classification (GTDB taxonomy): domain Bacteria; phylum Spirochaetota; class Spirochaetia; order Treponematales; family Treponemataceae; genus Treponema_D; species Treponema_D zioleckii. The sequence continues at coordinate 12,781 of NZ_JPUF01000049.1, forward strand.
TAATTTTAGATAAAAAAAAGGCTGAAATTGAGAGCACTTTGTTTGTGTTCATCCCGATTATCAGCCTTTTTTTTGTTTAGGAAACTAGGTTCGCCTTACCCTCGCAAAAAGTTGTTCTTTTGTTAGTGTCGTCCAAACCGGTCGGCCGTGAGGACAGTGTGGGTCTGGCAAGTTTAACGCCTTTTTTGCTAGCTCTGCGGCTGTAGACTTGTCTAAAATAGTACCGTCTTTTACCGCTGCTTTGCAGGCTGTCATTGCGGCAATCTGGTAAATGATTTCTTCTGGCGGAACTTTGTCTTCAAAAATTGCCTTTTTTAAGTCTTCAAGAGAGTTTTTCCAGCGAACAGGAATGCTTTTTAATATCCATTTTCCGGAATCTTGTTTTTCAAATCCAAAACCTTTCGCATTCAAAACGTCTTTTATGGTTTGAAGATACGTGTCTGCTTCTTTTGACTCTAGTTCAAATTCGTAAGGAATCAGTAAATCTTGTTGTTCGTTTCCTGACTTCATTAGTTCGTTAAAAAGAATTCGTTCGTGTGCGGCGTGCTGATCGATTATGTAGAGTGTGTTTTTTACTTCCGCAAGCAAAAATGTTCCTAAAACCGTACCAATGTATCTAAAACCTTCGGAATCTGTTTTTATGTCTGGCGCGTTTGAATCATTTTCCGTGTTGGTCAATGCTAATGCCGCTAAATTTGCGGCTGGGTGAGTGATTTTGTAATCTGATGAATTGTGCGATAAGTTGTCCTTATATGGATTTGTCTCATACTCCCTGAATCTGGAAATCAATTTGTTTTTTTGATTTTCATCTTCTTTTAAAAAATCTGGATTTGGAGAAAAACGAGTTTCGGCAACATTTAGAGTTTGCTCTGCATACGACTTATGAATCGCATTCCTAAAATCTTTTTCATACGTCTTTTGGATTTCGGTTTGAGGCGTGGGGTGTGAAGTTGTGCGGTAATTTTTTTCGAAATCTGAAAAATTAAATTCTCGCTGATTCAGTTCATTTTTATTTTCTTCATCTTCGAAAGTGTTTTTGATTCCGTATGAGCGAAAAAATGTCTTTGTGGTTGTGCTTACTCCGTGATGCAAGGCAGAAATGTCCTTAAAGCGCACTTCTTTTTTTGCAGGATGAATATTAAAATCAACCATTTTTGGATTGACTTGCACAAAAAGTGCTGCAATTGGATGAACCCCATTCGGGAAAAATCCCTGGCAACCATATTCGATTGCTTGAATCAGAGAATACTCCTGAACGCGACGACCATTTACGTAAATATAAATATTTTTTCGGTCGTTTCTGTAAATACTTGGTTCGCCAATAATTAGCTTAAAACTCCATTTTGTTTTTCCGTCGGATTCAAAACCTTCGTTTTTGAGTTCGCTAAAAAGTTTTGATGATTGTTTAAGTTCAAGCGCTCGTACAAAACGTTCTGCGAGAGATACGTTTGCGGGCAAATCAAAGCGAAGGCTTCCGTCCACAATTAAGCGGAATGCAATATCGGTGCGCGGAAGCGTTTTTTCTAGAAAAATCTCTCGGCACAGATTTGTTTCGCTGGCCGGTCGTTTTAAGAAAAGCCTTCTTGCGGGAAAATTCTCAAATAGATTTTCACTTTGAACTATCGTTCCTCGTCCATTTTGCACGATTGGAATCTGTTCAATTGTGTGGTCAGAATCAATAGATGCGGTCATTCGGAAGGTTCCCGACGAAATTGTGAGTTTTGCAACCGCTGCGATAGAGGCGAGGGCTTCGCCACGAAAGCCGAGGGTTGTCAAATTCATAAGATCGGCTGCATCTACGATTTTGCTTGTTGCGTGCGGACGGGCACAATTCTGCAAATCGTCTTTTGTCATTCCGTAACCATTGTCGGCGATTCTTATTTTTTCGATTCCACCACCAGAAATTTCGACCGTGATTATGTTTGCCCCTGAGTCTACGGCATTGTCCATTAGTTCACGGATGATTGCGGCAGGTCTGTCGATTACTTCTCCTGCAGCAATTTTTCGTGCAACATCAACGCTTAAAGTTCTGACTGGTCGTTTTATAATGTTTTCCATTTTTGAGTAAAAGCCTTTTGTAAAGTAAAATTTTCGTGCATAAAAGAAACTTTTTTTATTGGCGTAACCCTTCGCCAGGTGCGCCTGAACTTCCAGTAATCGCATCTGCGCCTGAGAATAAATCAAGTTGCGGCTCGATTTTTGGAGTTGATTCTGTTTCTGGAGACGGCTGATTCATCAAAATCTGAATTTTTCCTTCGATTTTTTCAATGTCTTTTTCGAGTGTTTTTGCGAGTTTTATTCCTTCCTCAAAATTTTTGAGTGCATCCTCCAGTGAAATGTCTGTTCTGCGGATATTGCTTGTAAGTTCTTCGAGTCTTGAGAGATTTTCTTCAAATGATTTCATTATTTACTCCAAAAATTTGTATTTTCTGTGCTTTCAACGATTGCAGAAATCTTTCCTGTTGCTGGAATTATTTCGATTTTTTCATTTTTTAAAACATCGGCATGGCTTCGCACGATTTTTCCGTCGGATGTGCGAACCATCGAATAGCCTCGCGCGAGGATTGTTTTAGGGCTTGCCCCTTCAAGAATATTTAGATTTTGCTGAATGCGGTTTTTTGTATCCTTGATTTTTTCGTTCATGTTTTGGCGAAGCGATTCTTTTGCGTTTTCGAGCCGCAACAAAAGCGGTTGCTCAATCGACCTGAATCTAATTTCCATGTTGTTCACGTCAAATGACTTTATCATTAGTTTTAGGTTCTGAACTTTTTGTTGAATTTGCGCGTAAAGTTCATTTTTGCAGTCTTCGACGCCTTTTCGAATATCCGCCTGTATCGGAACGACCAGCTCTGCTGCGGCTGACGGGGTTGGCGCACGAACGTCTGCGGCGTAATCGCTTATTGCCCAGTCAATTTCATGACCGACTGCACTTACCACAGGAATTTGGGAATTTGCGATTGCGCGGACAACGATTTCTTCGCTGAACGGAAGCAAGTCTTCGAGAGAGCCGCCTCCGCGGCCTACAATCAAAACGTCGCACATTTTAAAATAATTTGCGACCATTATTTGTCTTGCGATTGATTGTGCGGCGGCATCACCCTGAACCAGGGCTGGAAAAATAATCACGTCAATTCCAGGATTGCGCCTTCGTGTAATTTGAAGAACGTCACGCAAGGCGGCTCCTGTTGGGCTTGTAACGATTCCGACCTTTTTTGGAAAAAGTGGCAGATGTTTTTTTCTGCTTTGGTCAAAAAGCCCTTCGGCCGCAAGTTTTTCTTTTCTTTCTTCAAGAAGTTGCAGAATATTTCCTGCCCCTGCAATTTCCATTTTTGAGATTATGATTTGATAATTTCCACGCGGAGGATAAACTGAAATCGCGCCAGTGCACCTAACTTTCATTCCGTCTTTTGGGGTAAATTGTAGCGACATCGCTTTTCCACGGAACATAACAGCACTTATTTGCGCGCCTTCGTCTTTGAGCGTAAAGTACAAGTGACCGCTGGAATTTGGTCTGTAATTTGAAATTTCGCCTTCCAAAGTAATATTGGTAAAAGTTGATTCAAGAACATCCCTCAGAAGCAAGGTAAGGTTTGTAACTGTAAAAACTGTGTCTGGCTGAATAATATTTTGCGACATAAAAAAAGTATAATTAAAAATCATGTTTTTGAATACGGGGGCGGATATGAAAATTGCTGGCGGGTTTGATAGGATTTGGCACAGATAAACACGGATAGGACACTGATAAAATGAAAGTTGAAAGAGGAAAAACGAAAAGTGAACGCCCTGCTCCAGAAGTTGCGAGCGCCGCGCGAGCAACAAAACTGCACCTCCGATTTGTCGCCGTGCTTGTCGCGGCAAATCGGAAATCCTTGCAAACCGCCCCCACCAAAGCGCGAGTTTTCGCCAGAAAGCTCGCGGGAAACGCACAAGGAAATTTTCATTTCGAAAGTTGATATGTAGCGTTTCCGTAAACACACAAGGAAAATTTTACTTACTAAAGTTGATATTCTGCGTTTCCGTAAACGCACTTTTCGCAAGTTGACTTACCCACTCCAAAGTTGCGAGCACCGTGCGAGCAACAAAACTGCCCTCGCAAAACGCGGCTCTCCTTGCCGCTGCGTTTTGTGAACCACTGCAAACTGCCCCACCAAAGCGCGAGTTTTCGCCAGAAAACTCGCGGGAAACGCACGAGGAAAATTTTACTTTCAAAGTTGATATGTAGCGTTTCCGTAAACCTGCCGAAAATGAAAAGATGAAAAATATTGTAATTCTTTATGCTGGTTCAAAAATGAACTATGCTTTCGATAAAATTTTTAATGAAAAATCTGCTTTCGAGCGTGCGCTTCTTTGGGCAAAGAATTCTGGTGAAAAAATCATCGTTTTTACTTGCTCAGAAAATCACAATTATATAGAAGAAATTCGTTCAAAACTGACGGAAGAAAATTTTTTGAATTCAAATAATTTTGAAATAATTGAAAAAAATCAATGGACGAATCTTGATCTTTCAAAAACGATTTCCGAGTCCTGCAAAAAGAACAATGCGGATTTTGCCCTTTTTGCCTGGGCGGACTTGCCATTCTTGAATCAAAAACTTACTGACGAACTTGTAAAAATGCACGTTGACTACATGGCAGAATACACTTTTGCCGACGGATTTCCGTATGGAATCACCCCTGAGGTTATTGACGGCGGATGCGCAAATATTCTTGCAAGCCTTTCAGAATCAGTTCAGAAAAATGTTGGCGAAAAGCTGGCTTCGCGGGACGGACTTTTTGCGATTATGAAAGGTGATATTAATTCATTTGAAATCGAAACTTTGGTGGCTGAAAAGGATTACAGACTTCTGCGATTTGAATTTGAATGTTCATCAAAAATCAACTTTGTTGCCTGCAAAAATCTTTTTGAGAAAATTGGCGGGGACGAAGCAAAAATAGGGGAACCTTACGAACTTTGCGACATTGCAGAAAGCTCTTTGGAGATTCAAAAAACGATTCCTGCTTTTTACAATATTCAGATTTCGTCAAAATATAATCACAAGTCGATTTACAATCCGATTTACAAAATTGAAAAATATTCTGAAATGCTTAAAAGTGCTGGCGATATGGATTTTGAGTCTTTTAAGGCTCTCGTCAAAAAAATAAATGATTTTTCGCAGAAGGCCGTTGTTTCGCTTTCTTGTTGGGGCGAACCGCTTCTTAATCCAAAATTCCTGGATTTTGCAAAGGAAGTTTTGAATTACGAGAATCTTACTTTGTTGGTTGAGACTGACGGAATCTGTCTGACTGAAGAAATTGCAAAAAATCTTGCGGATTTTAACGGACGAATTGATTGGATTATTCTTCTTGATTCGATGGACAAAAATCAATATTCACAAATTCATAATTGCTCTACAGAAGATTTTGACAAGGCTGTAGCGTCAGTTATGATTCTTGAAAAATATTTTCCTCATCATGTTTACCCGCAGATGACTCGAATGAAAATGAACGAGAATAATCTTGAGTCGTTCTTTAGATTTTGGAAAGAACCTTCAAGCCCGTCTCAGGGTGAACTGATAATCCAAAAGTATGACAAATTCTGTGCAGAACTTTCTGATGAAAAATCTGCTGACCTTTCCCCGCTTGTTCGAAATGCTTGCTGGCATTTGCGACGCGATTTTGTAGTTCTTGCGGACGGTTCTGTTCCGCTTTGCCGCGATTTAAGTTTTGGAGAAATCTTGGGAAATGCCTTTAAGGAAGAGCTTCCTTTGGTTTGGGCGAAAATTGATTCGTTTCTGCAAGAACATTTGAATAAAAATTATTCAGAAAAGTGTAGGATGTGTGATGAATACTATACCTTCAACTTTTAATGAACGGCAGATAAACACAAGTATTCTCGGTGGCAAAGGCAGTATGCCCGAAATTAGTGGACGAACTCCGCTAAAGATTTCTGTCATATTGCTGAACAGTAAGTGGAGCCCGTATCGTGCGCAGACAATCGAAAATCTTGTTAATTGCGGTTTTTCTTCCATCGTTTCTATTGAAACCAGTCCGCAAAACTACAATCTTTTTGATTTGTCGAATCGTTTTCCTTACGTTAAATTTGTTTTTCCGCTTGAACAGACAAGCGTTGGCGATTTAATCAATATTGGAATGAGTGAAGTTTCGCCTGCAAATGAATATGTGCTTGTTTTGCGGGACAATATTCGGATTACGAGTGATTTGCTGAATGCGAATCTTGCAGCAAAACTTGTAGAAAAATCTCCTTTCTGTGTTACGCCGCGGCTTCTTACAAAGGAAAATAATTCGTTTCCGATTTTGTTTTCTCCTTTCGTAAAAAAATCTGTGCTTTCGGTTACGGCTTCAAGTGCAGTTTCGGACAGAATGCCGAATTTGTATCCTTTTGATTTTGTCGGACTTTACAATCGCGACAAATTTATAAGGCTTGGCGGTTTTGATTACACAATAACTGCAAGTTACTGGCAAAATTTGGATCTGGCGTTTAGGGCTTGGCTTTGGGGCGAGAGAATCAATTTTTCAACGACTTTTTCGCTTTCTTATAATTCAGATATTGATGTTGAGGATATGAGTGCGAATCAGTCTTCTAATCGTTTTTATTTGAAAAACCTTGTCCCAAGATTTTCTGCTGACCACGCAATGATTCCGATTTCTGCTTTTTTTGTGTATTTCCCGCGTTCTGCATGTGGTTTTTTGGAAGCTGCAAGGCAGTTTAAAGATGCAAGAAATTGGGTTAAAAAAAATAAATATTGCTTTAGGCGTGATGCGCTTGAGCTTGTTGAAAACTGGGGTAAAAGATAATGACTATAGTTGCTGTTCAATGCCGTCTTTCGTCTACGAGACTTCCTGGAAAGGCTTTGCTTCCACTCGGTGGAAAAACTGTTTTGGATTGGACTTTGGCTTCAATGAAAAAAGTCAAGGCCGATGACTATTATGTTGCGACCGATAAAGACTCTGCGGACAAATTGCGTCCGGTTTGCGAGCGAAATGGGTTTAAGGTTTTTGTAGGCCCGCTGGACGACGTTCTTGAGCGTTATTGCCTTTTAATCGAGCACAGCAAGGCTGATGCCGTAATTCGTGCGACGGCGGACAATCCTTTTCTTTTTTACGAGGCTGCGAATGCACTTGTGGAGCAATACAACAGACGTTCAGAGACAGGAAAATGCGACTACATAACGTTTGAAAATTTGCCTCACGGCAGCGGCGTAGAAATGTTCAATGCAAAATCGCTTTTGGAAGCTCGGTCAAAAACAACCGAGGCTTATGACCACGAACATGTGGGACCTTCACTTTATAATCATCCAGAAAACTTTACTTCGGTTATGATTCCTTCGCCTTCAGAGTGGAGCTTTCCGAATTTGAGAACGACAATCGATACCAAGGCTGATTACAGACATGCACTTGCAATCGTAAGAAAAATTTCTGGCAATTCTCTTGTAGGGGAACCGTATACGAGCGGTCAAGTTCTTGAAGCCTTAAAAGACCAAAGCGTCACTTCGCCGGTTTTGTGTGTTCCTTGCGTCAAAAAAGGTCGTGGCACAGGGCATTTGAGAAGATGTCTTTCTATTGCTGTAGAAATTGGCGCTGATGTTTATATTCCAGAAAATGCAGATTTGGAAAAAATTCCAGAACTTTTGGTAGAAGCCAAAAAAAATGGCTTTGAAGAGTGGCAAATTGTAAAAACGCTTCCAAACAAAGGCGATTATTCCCTCATAATTACAGATGCATATACTTTGGAGAGGGGATTGGCTCAGAATCTTACAAAAGTCGCACCGTTAGTTTCGATTGACGAAGGCTCTCTTAACACCGATTTGTGCGACTGTCTTTTTGATATAATTCCTTCTTACGGAATCTCGCGGCCGTCAAACGTGGTTGACCCCGGATTTGTTACTTTGCCTGCCAATCGGCGAACTCTCCCGCCTCCAAAAAATGCTGGCGAAGTAAAGTCGATTTTGATTTCTGTTGGCGGTGAAGACCCCGCTGACTTGGTTGTGCCTTCGGTAATTGCGTTTGCGGAGGTTTCCTCTGCAAAAATTTCTGCAATCGTAAATAATCCTGAAGAAGCGAAATTGCGAGTTCCTGAAAGATTGCATGAAAAAATCAGATTTTTGCGACCTGTTCATAATTTAAGAGAAAAACTTTTTGAATATGATGTTGTGGTCACTCATTATGGCTTTACGGCTTTTGAGGCGCTCGCGGCCGGTTGTGGCGTTGTTTTGCTCGGAACTACTCAGTTGCACGTGCAGCTTGCCCAAAAATATGGATTTGCAAATCTTGCAAAAGATTCGATTAGCTCAAATAATGCGCTTGCCGTACTCGAAAATTTTGCTTCGCTTTATCCTGACTCGCCGTTTGCAAAAAAAGACGCGCCTAAAAAAAATCTTGGCGAGTTCGTAAAGCGACTTGCCCGCGGAAGGCGTTTTAATTGCCCGATTTGTGGCGAAGACCATCCGACTTACGAAGATCTTATCGTTGCAAGAACGCCTTTGCATACGTTCAGAAGATGTAAGTCTTGCGGAATGCTCTACATGTCATGGACTTTTGATTCAGATGACACAGATTACAACGAGGCATATTTTTTTGATGATTACAAAAAACAGTATGGAAAAACGTATCTCGACGATTTTAAAGAGATAAAATCTCAGTGCGTTAGACGAACTTCTGTTGTGGACCAGATTTACCGCGGTTCTAACCGAAAAAAAATTACTCCGACTGTCTTGGATATTGGATGTGCTTTTGGTCCGTATCTTGATGCTGCAAACGATGCCGGTTGGCAAGTGTACGGAACTGACGCTTCAAAAGAAGCTGTAGACTACGTTCAAAACACGCTTCATTATCCTGCTGTTTGCGGAAAGTTCCCTGCGTTCGATTCAAATGCTGAGTTTGGCGTAAAAAGATTCGATGCGATTACGATGTGGTATGTTATTGAGCATTTCCAAAATCTCGACAAGGTTTTGCGTGCCGTTTCAAAAATTTTAAAAATTGGCGGTGTGTTCGCCTTTTCAACGCCATCTGCCGCTGGAGTTTCTGGAAAATTCAACACTCAAGGATTCTTTCAAAATTCGCCTGCGGACCATTATACTTTGTGGGAACCGTCAAAAGCCGCTTCGATTTTAAAACGCTATGGGTTCAAAGTTCGGAAGATTGTTTCTACGGGGCATCATCCTGAGCGATTCCCAAGTCTTAAAGACAAAAAAAAGGCGGTTTTAAGTGGGCATTTTATTCAACAATCAGTAAAATATTCCATTTAGGTGATACCTTTGAAGTTTATTGCACTAAAGAAAAAGATATTTTTCAATAACTGTATTTCTGTAAAAGTTAGAAAATAAAAGGACTTGATTTTAAATGAAAAAAATAATGATTTTAGGCGCGGGATTGATGCAAAAACCCGCAATTCTTGCAGCAAAGTCGCTTGGCTTTGAATCCGTTGTTGTTGATGCAAACCCGAATGCCGTTGCGGTTCCTCTTGCAGACCGTTTTGAGCCAGTTGATTTAAAAGACAAGGAAGCTTTGCTCCGTCTTGCAGAGAAAATAAACAGCGAGGGCGAGGAAAATTCTCTTGCAGGTGTTTTTACGGCTGGAACCGACTTTTCTGCGTCCGTTGCCTATGTTGCCGAGCACTGCTCGCTTCCTGGACACAAGTACGAGGCTTGCTTGAATGCGAGCGATAAAGTAAGAATGCGTTCTTGCTTTAAAAAAGCAAACGTTCCCTGTCCAGATTTTATTGAAGTTGAAAAAAATCAAATCGAGGCGATTTTTAACGATGCCGAGAAGGGAAACGTTCGTTTTCCAAAAGTTGTAAAGCCATGCGATAACATGGGCGGACGTGGCTGCCGTCTCGTTCGCAACAAAGACGAATTCCTTTCTGCCGCAAATGATGCCGTAAAAAATTCTCGAACTTCCCGTGCAATTTTTGAAGATTATATGGAAGGTGCTGAATTCAGTATTGATTCGATTGTATACAACGGCACTCTTACAATAACTGGTTTTGCCGACAGACATATTTTCTATCCGCCGTATTTTATTGAAATGGGCCATTCTTTGCCGTCAGAAGTGTCGCAAAAAATCAAAAATGAATTGATTGCGACTTTTGCGCTTGGAATCAAAGCGTTGGGACTCACTTGCGGAGTTGCCAAGGCTGACATAAAGTATACAAAAAACGGTCCGATGATTGGCGAGATTGCTGCCCGGCTTTCCGGTGGATACATGAGCGGCTGGACTTTCCCTTATTCAAGCGGAATGAATCTTACTGAGCAGGCAATGCTCATCGCCCTTGGAAAAGAACCTGAATATTTGCTTGCAAATCGTGTTTCTCTTCCGTGGGAGCCGCATGAATCCGTAAAAAATCAGGAGCAGCCGTTCAGACTTTTTGAAATTCCTAGCGTGAACGTAAGTGCAGAACGTGCATGGATTTCGATTCCTGGAAAAATCGAAGAAATTTATGGAATGAACGATGCCAAAGCTGTTTATGGCGTAAAAGACGTTCTTCCCCGTTCAAAAGTCGGCGACGAAGTTGATTTTCCTCGAAATAACGTCGAAAAATGCGGAAACATTATCGCAGTTTCAATAAATGCTAAAAATGCCTATAAAGCCGCTTACGATGCAATAAGTTCAATTACAATACGCCTTGAAGGTCACAACGAAAAAACTGACAACTTTTTGACCGGAAAAGTCGAAGCTGATGAAGAAGGATTTCCACCGTCGGCATTCACTTTTGCTCCGAACAATAAAATTTCCTCAAAGGTGGGCGAGGGGACGTTTATTCCTGAAAACGAACCTGTCCTTTTGCATGTTCCAGAAGTCCTGCAGCCGCTTGCCGACTCGCTTTATGACTGGAATCATTGCACTCTAAGAAAGACCCTCGAAAAATTCGATGCGATTTGTCCGAAGCACGGAAAACTTGATGGCGAAAAATTCTGGTCGGCTGTTCTGAGGGGCGGAATACAGGGCGCGCTTTATGTAGCCGATTCAATTTAAATGCTGATGAAAAGATTTTTTTTTATTGCAATTTTTATTTCTATTGTTTTCTCTTTGAATGCTCAGACGAATCTCAATCTACTTAGCGAAGCCGAAAAAGACGGCATAACAGTTTATTGGGATTCGCTTTCGGGTACTGGCGTACTGGAAAAGTCGGGACATCAAATTTCTTTTAAAGCCGATGACCCGTTTGTTTTGCAGGATTACAAAAAAATTGTTTTTGTCGATGCACCCATTTTAAAAAATGGGACTCTTTATGTTTCAAGAAAGTTCATAACTGATGCGAATGCTTTTTTTAAGCAAGAATTTTCAGGCAGTGAATATAAAGTCGGTGCTATAGTCATTGATGCTGGGCATGGTGGGCAGGATCCTGGAGCCTACGATACTTACACTGTGAATGGCAAAAAAATCACGATAAAAGAAAAAGAAGTCACTCTAAAAGTCAGCAAGATGATTTACAATCGTCTAAAACAGGCTTATCCAGATAAAAAAATCCTTATGACGCGTGATAAAGATATTTTTTTGGAACTTGAGGAGCGCACTGAAATTGCAAATTCTATAAAACTTAAAGACCACGAGGCGATTCTTTTTGTTTCGATTCATGCGAATGCAAATCCTGATAAAAAAGCGAGCGGATATGAGGTTTGGTATCTTTCTCCTGATTATAGGCGCAATGTGCTTGAAAAGAATTCAAAGATAGACAACAGCGTTTACAATATTTTGAATTCGATGACTGAAGAGGAATATACTACCGAAAGTATTTTGATTGCAAAATTCATTATGGATGGAATTCAGGCTCAAATAGGAAACAAATCGATTCAGCGTGGCATAAAAGCTTATGATTGGTTTGTCGTTAGAAATGCAAAAATGCCAAGTGTCTTGGTTGAATTAGGATTCATAACGAATCAGAATGAAGCTATGAACCTGCTCGATGATGATTACTTGCAAAAGCTTTCCCTCGGAATATATAATGGACTCAGTGCGTTTGTTACGCATTTTGAAAGATCTCATGGATTTACAGGTGCAAAATGAAAATTTCGATTAAAAAAATGGTTGCCGTGATTGTCATTCTGGCAATTTTTGTTGTCGCTGCAATTGTTTTCTTTTCTAAACAGGCTCAAATCAGAAAAGTAGACGGAACGAAACATTATTTTTCTTTTTCTGAGCATGGAACAGAAAAAATTGTGGAAGAAACCCGAATTCTTCCAAAAGATGCTCCGCAGGGAGAACTTAATTTTTACGTTGATGAGTTGCTTTTGGGACCTGCCACCCCTAGACTACGGCCGCTTTTTTCTCTCGGCACGTCTGCTGAATATTGTTTTGTAAAAAATTCAGTTTTATACGTTGGATTGACCAGAGATGCCGTTCTTCAAATGGGCGATTCTGCTGATATTAAGACTGGTGTAAAACTGTTTAAAGATAATATTAAAGAAAATTTTAAAGATATTAAAGAAATTCAGCTTTTCATTGATGGAAAATACCTTGAAAATTAAAAATAAACGTTGACAAAAAAAGTGACTTGTAAGATACTAAATTATACAAGGCTACATCAATCGAGTTTTTTAAAGGAGCTTCGAATGAAGAAAACTTTAGTTTTATCAGCAGCAGCAATGATGCTCGTTGGAGCAACTGCTTTCGCTAAAGAATCAACACTTATCGACTTCACAATGTTGGACGCAGATATTTCTGTAAAAGCAGAGGGAAGCGAGGTTGAATTCCCACAGAACAAACGTACAGTAATGGATTACGGTGTTGCAGCAGGCGCTTCATTTGATCAGGAACAGAAAGATCTTATGAAAACTTCTCTTTACCTCGGTGAATGGGAAGTTGAGCTTAACAGCTCAGCTCGCAATGTAACAAGCTTGGCTCAGTCACAGGTTGTTGCTGCACAGGTTCGCGAGAACGCAAAAGTTCCATTTGCAGGAAAGAAAGTAATGGGTGTACACGTTGTATTCCCTTCAATCGCTGCAAACGCTAATGCTAAAATCGTTCCACCTTTCATCATCCCTGCTTATGAACCACTTTCTACAGCAAATGACAATGGTGAGCGACAGGCTCCAACAGATGAAGAGAAAGCTACAGGAAGAACATTGTTCGAAGCTGACTCTGAGGATACACCAGCTTATGGTGTTGTAAAAAATGTTGGAACACTCAAATCAATCGCTGTTACAACAATGGGTATGAATTTCCCACACGGTTTGTATGTTCTTCTTACAGATACAGACAACGTAACACGCCGCTACTTCATGGGATACCTTGGATTCGACGGATGGAAAACTCTTACATGGAATAACCCAGACTACATTTCTGAGGTTCGTACACGTGAAATCCGTGTATACCCAATCTACCCACGTGGACTTCCATTTGTTAAGTTCGCTGGATTCCAGATTACACGTGACGCAGCTCACATTGGCGATGATTTCATCGGATATTTCAAAGATGTAAAAATCATCTACGACAAAGCTGAGCTCACAACAGAGCGTGATATCGCTGATGAAGACCTCTGGCAGATTGTAACTCGTAGAGAGAAGGCTCGCCAGACAATCGAGATGTCAAGATTCGGTAACAAACAGGTTAACCGCTACATCGAGAGAGCTAAGATGGCTACAGAGAGTGAATTTACTCCAAGCCTCAACGCTGGTTCTTCTTCAAATGCACAGCAGAATGGTGGTGCAGCAACAGACGCAAAATAAGTTTTTTAACTTAGTTTGAGTTATCGACCGTCTAGAAATAGGCGGTCTTTTTTTTTGCTTTAAATTAGTTTGCAATATAAAACTATCAATGTTAACATTCAACTATGGATAACTTAAATTTATTGCCAAGCAAAAATGCCATTAGAGAAACTTATGAATCATATAAGCCTGTTTTGCAGGAAATTATGGAAAAGGTTGAGGATAAACTCCGAAAAACTATTCATTTAGCTTCTAATCCGACTTATAAATCGCGTGTAAAATCATTTAAAAGCTATTATCGTAAAGTGTTACGCTTAAAGGCTGAGGAGGCCGAAAAATCTAATTTTGTTCCCCTTACCGACATGATGGGGATTCGTGTGATTTGTGCGTTTCTCGAAGATCTTAGTGAGGTTGAGCGACAGGTAAAAGAAAATTTCGATGTAAAGGAAGTTGAATATAAAGGCGCCCAGCAAAGCTTTAGGGAATTTGGTTATGAATCTGTTCATGTTTTGATTGCAATTCCAAACGATTGTTTTCCTACTGTTAATGTAAAACCCCTTCCAGAGTCAATTGTTTGCGAAATTCAGATTAGGACGATTTTGCAGGATGCCTGGGCAGAGGTTGAGCATGAGCTTGTTTATAAATCGGAGTTTACGCCTTTTGATATGCCTTTGCGCCGAAAACTCGCTTCTATGAACGCAAGCTTGAGTCTTGCTGATATTATTTTTCAAGAGATCCGTGATTATCAGAAAAAACTTCAGGGGGAGGTTGAGGCTCGTCGTGCATCTTTCTACGAAAAAGCTGATGAACTAACGATGAATGTTTCGTTTAAAGATGCAGCCTTGGGTGAGCAGAAGAATATTCATCGGGTTTCGCCGTATGTTCGCGGAACTATAGACGACATGCTTCTCGATGCAATTCATGCGCATAATCATGGCGATTTGACAAGGGCTGTTCAGATTTATACTGAAATATTAAATTCTCAACCGCAGCCAGCTGCTCCTGTAATGTCTGTCATTCATAAGCATCGCGGGATGGCTTTTTTTGCCAAAAGTGAATATTCGAATGCTTTGCAAGATTTTTTGGATAGCGTAAAATTTGACCCTGCAAGTTTCCGTTCTTACTATTACATAGGAATTGTATATGGAATTATGAACGAAAATCAAAAGGCAATCGACGCGTTTACAAAGTCTATTGACATAAATCAATATCAGTCGCACGCGCGTTTTAGGCGGGCTGTTTCGTACTACAACATTGGTGATTACAACCGGTCAAGAATCGACTTGGATGCGGCGATTGCGCTAGGTTTGGATGGCGATGAGTGCAAATATCTTAATGACAAACTGGTTGAGAAATTCGGTATGAAAATGTAAAATAACCCGTCGTTTCTAACGCACTTCGTGGTATAAAAAACTACGAAGTGTTTTATTTTGATGGGGAAGTTTTTCATGGGTGTAACTTCGCGTTTTTCTGCGGATACAAGAAATTTTATGCGGCAGCAAATTGTGGAATCTGGTGGCAATGAGGTCTTTTTTGTGGGCAATATTGACTCCAAAGGTGTTATTATGACCGTTAGCGTTGCTGCCCGTGGAAATCAGTATTCTGTTCCCGTAAACTTTTCGCAGGCGCGCGAAGGTTCTGTCTTGATTCACAATCATCCTTCAGGCTTTCTGTACCCCTCTGATGCGGATTTGGCTATTGCATCCGACTGTTCGGAAAATGCACAGGGATTTTATATCATAAACAATGATGTTTCTGATGTTTATGTGGTCATGGAGCCTATTCTTCCAAAAGTTGTTGAACGGCTTGAAGGGACTGAGGTCTCGGCTTATCTTTCGAAAAATGGCGCGCTTTCCAAGATTTATGATAATTATGAAGAAAGACCTTCGCAGATTCAGCTTGTCGAAAAAATAACAGAATCTTTTAATAAAAATGGAATCGGCGTTTTTGAGGCTGGAACTGGCGTTGGAAAATCGTTCGCTTATCTTATTCCTTCAATGCTTTGGGCGTTAAAAAATAAAGAGAGAATTGTTATTTCGACCGGAACGATAAATCTTCAGCAGCAGCTGAGTGAAAAAGACATTCCTCTTGCAGAAAAAATTGTCGGAAAAAAAATCAAGTCGATTCTTATAAAAGGCCGGCAGAATTATGTCTGTCTGCGCCGTTTAGGCGAGGTTTCGGCCGAGCGTGATCTTTTTGATGATGAAACGGAAATCCTTGACAAAATAAATGAGTGGGTAAAAAACACAGAAAATGGCAGCAAGAGCGATCTGAGCTTTATGCCTCCCGAAGGCCTGTGGCAGAGAATTAATTCAGAGGCGGACGCCTGCATGGGAATGCGCTGCCAATTTCGTGAAAAATGCTTTGTGATGCGTGTTCGAAAAGAAGCTTTGGATTCGAGTATTCTGATTGTGAATCATCACATGCTTTTTGCGGATATTGAGTCCCGCATGAATGGTGCTGGATATGATGAAACGGCTGTGCTGCCTCCTTATAGGCGGATTGTCTTTGATGAGGCTCATGGAATTGAAAATGCTGCGACAAGTTTTTTTAGCAACGGCTTGAATCGTTTTAAGCTTTTTAAGCAGTTGAATTTGCTTTATAGGCACCGAAAGGGGAGTGCGTCAGGATTTTTATTCACTTTGTGTGCGCTAAGCAGGGGCGAGGATAAATCTGCTACGGTTGAAGATGAAATTGGCAAAGTCAGAATAACGATGCAGAATCTTGAAAATGCAGTTGGCGAGGTGATGAAAAATGAATTTGCGATTCGCTTGTACGAAAAGAATTCGCAGATGTTTACTTCGATTTTAGATTTGCTTTCGGAATTGCAAAAGCGTGTCGCAAAAATTACGGGTCTTGTCAGAGAAATTATTGATATGATTGATGATGATGATTGCGATAATTCTTGTGTCTGGGAGTCAAAATCGGTTCTTCGGCGGCTTGATGACATGACGGCTGTATGTCAGAACTTTAATGCATGGGACGAGCATTTGGACCAGGTTTTTTGGATTCAAAAGTCTCGCTTGAGTGCGACTTTGGCTAAAGATAGTGAAAATCCGTTTTTCTTTCAGTTCGTTCAGACTCCTTTAGATATTGCACCTATGATGAATTCGGGGGTGTATGAGCCGATGAATTCTGTTGTTTGCACTTCTGCGACGCTTGGAATAAGTGGAAAATTTAATTTCTGGGAAAATCGTACTGGCGTTAAGTTCGTTGAGCAGGAGCGTGTTTTGCGCGGAGTTTTTGATTCTCCGTTCAATTACGAAAAAAACATGGTTTTTGCAGTTCCGTCTGATGCGCCTTTTCCGGATAATGAAAACTTTCAGGCGTTCGTTGAAAATGCAATTGCCAAATTGATAGAAAATGCCGGCGGAAAAACTCTGGTGCTTTTTACGTCGTATGAGTCACTTCGTCATGCTTGTGATACTGTAAAAACGTTGCTAAGAAATTCTGGCATAACGATTTTAAAACAGGGCGATGATGATAGGTTTCGTTTGCTTTCGCTTTTTAAGACAGAGACTTCTAGTGTTTTATTCGCTACCGATTCATTTTGGGAGGGAGTTGATGTTCCTGGTGAGTCATTGAGCCAGCTTGTTATTGTAAAATTGCCTTTTGGCGTGCCTTCTGATCCAGTTTTTGCAGCTCGCTCCGAGCTGATTCAAAAAAAAGGGGGCAGTCCGTTCATGGAATTGAGTGTTCCTGAGGCGGTGATAAAGTTCCGCCAGGGATTTGGAAGGCTTATTCGGCGCGGCGACGATCATGGTGCCGTTGTGGTTATGGATAGACGAATTATAGAAAAAAGGTATGGTGAATTGTTTTTGAGAAGTGTCCCAAAAACTTTGAGACTTTACGAGCCGTTTGAAAAAATCCTTCCAGAATTAAAGAAGTATTACTAAAAAGAAAAAAAGTCTGTCCGATTTACAGACAGACTTGGATTATTCACGTTCTTATTTGTTTACGCGATCTTTGAATGCCTTTCCTGGCTTGAATTTTGGTGATTTTGAAGCTGGAATTGTGATTTCCTTTCCTGTAGATGGATTTCGTCCAGTTCTCTCAGCTCTTGTTGCTGTTGTAAATGTTCCGAAACCGATGAGCTGAACATCGTCTCCGCTTTCAACAGCTTTTGAAACATTCTCGATGAATGATTTGAGAGCTGCTTCTGAATCTTTTTTTGTAAGACCTGTGTCTTTTGCAATTGCGTCAACTAATTCTGATTTGTTCATGTTAATTCTCCAAATTTAGCCTTAATAAAAAATAAGGTTAAAATAAAATTAGATTTACTATAATAATAACCGAATACAATATTTAAGCAAGTGATATAAGAAAAATATAGAAGTTAATTGAATAAAATTTCTAAAAATCAATGAAAAACTACTTTTTAACCTGCTCTTTACTGAATAAAAAAAAACTTGCAAGAAAACTTACAAGTCTTTTATCGGGATGACAGGGTTCGAACCTGCGACATCTTGGTCCCAAACCAAGCGCGCTACCAGCTGCGCTACATCCCGGAATT
>NZ_JPUF01000050.1 GCF_014737315.1 Treponema zioleckii
TTTTTTTTACACAGGCAAGTTTATAATGCGCAAGTCATGGAGCCATTCTGAAGGAGGTTTCGACTACGCTCAACCACCGCAAGCGGTTTACAGTGATAATAATCGGCAATTTTTAGACACAGATAAACGCAGATGGACGCAGATAGGACACAGATTTTTTTTGTAATTTTGAATTGTAAAAAACTGACCAAAAATCTGGAGCGGTAGCGTAGGCGGGGCAGAAAAATGATTTCGACCGTTCGCGACCGAAGGGAGTCGGATACCTATTACGGTCGTCGTCATTTTTATGAAACGCCGAAGCGGACGCCCCTGATTTTTACGGTAGTGCAGACAATTTTTTTACACAGGCAAGTTCCGCATGATGAGTCTGATTTTTGAAATTGCTTTATTCAAACTTTGCTATTTCTTTCTGGCATAGCTGGTCGCAAATTTCGTTGTACTCGATTCCCGCATGACCTTTTACCCAATTCCATTTTACGTTAAGGCGGGAAACCACAAAATCCAAAGATTCCCAAAGCTCCCGGTTGAGAACAGGCTTTTTTGCAGTGGTGAGCCAACCGTTTTTCTTCCAGCCCTTTATCCAGCTGGTAATGCCATTTTTAACGTACTGGCTGTCAATAAAAACTTCTATTTGTCGGGATTTTAGCCGTTCCGTGTTAAAAATTGCGGTGAGCGCGCTGATTGCCGCCGTAAGTTCCATGCGGTTGTTCGTGGTCTGCTTTTCTCCGCCGCTAAGTTCCCGCACTTCGCCGTCGGCAAGAATCACCGTGCCCCAGCCGCCAGGCCCTGGGTTTCCGTGGCAGCCGCCGTCGGTGTAGACTATAACTTTGTCGCTTTTTGGCGCGTCTTGCGCTGCTGAAGTTATTTTTGCTTTCGGTTCGGAAATCGTATTCGTTATTGCAAGCAGAATTAAATCGGTTTCGCCGCTGTTTTGAATTGAAGTTTTTTCGCCCTGCTTTCTGTAATGCAGAATTCCTGGCTTTAGTTCTTCCTCAACGCTGTTGCAAACAACTTTGCCAAAACCCGAAATAACGTAAACGAAGGAAACTTCGTTGTCCTGCACGTTTTCAAAACTGTTTTTTGGGGAAAGCCTCAAAATTGAAGCAGAGTTTTGTCCGTCCTTGAACATTTTTCCGTGAACTTCGGCTCCGGCTGTCGACAAATCTAATTCTGGGATTTTTGAAAAATCAATCTGCATAATTTTTACCTCGCCGCTGCTGAAATCGAAATATAAAAAGTCTTCGTGGCTTTGTCCGCAAAAAAATTCTCGGTTTTATAGCTTTCCTCGTTCAGAATCTGGCTTCTAAAAACTTCCAGAAGCGACTTTTCTTCATTCTGTTTTGACTTTCGCACATTGATTGTTTTTTGTGCCGCAAGCTGGGCCGCAGCCGTGTATTCAGCGATTTTTGCGGCAGTTTTTTTGTCTTTCGCGTTGCCTTTTGCAGAGACCGTAAGTTTTTTTCCGTCAAAAGAAGTTTTTTCGTTGAACCATTCAGGTTTTCCTTCTTCGGTTGTGGCTTTTTTGTCTTTTGACTGGCTCACAATTGCCCGCAATTTTTTGAGAGAACTTCCTTGTGCTGAATCCTCGCCTGAAATATCCGCGTCTAGAATTTTCTTTCCTGAAAGATTTATTTTTGTGTAAGCGTTTGAGATTTCTATTTCGATTGTGCCGTCTTCTTTTAGCTTACCGTGCGTAAAAGAGTTTTTTGGAATGTAAGTGTCCTTTGTTTTGTCGGTAACGCGTTCGATTTTTACCTTGTACGAGGATGAAAAACCGCCTTCGCTTCCGACTATGAACATTCCGAGTTCATTTGAGAATGCGATACCGTCTTTAAAAAGCAGGTCGAACTTTTCGCCGTTGTACGAAATCTCGTATTTACCTTCGAGAGATTTTGGCGCGGAATATTCCTGCTCCACTTTTACGAGAAAGCCTTCCTCAATAATCATCACGTTTTGCCCGCGCTGACTAAAAATTCCGCTCCAAAGCACAGCCCCATCGTCATCAGAATATTTTCCGCTAACGGTTGGATTTGTCGGCGAAAAAATATTTCCTTTGCTATCGATTTTTAACGCCAAATCTTCGAAAAATTCTGGTTCCAAAAAGGAATTTTCCTTTACAAAAATAGCCTCGTCGCTTGCGTTTTCAACTTGAAGAAGCGAATAGTCCACGCCCGAAGCTTTGTAAAGCGTCTCCGACTGAACGAGTTCGGTTATTCGCTCAAACTCATAAAAATATGCTCCATCCGCAAGAAAGCCTTCGGCGACAGTGCCGTCAGAAGAGCTTACCGATGCGCAGCCAAAAAAAAACATGCAGGTGGCAAGCAGAAGAAGAATCCGATTGAGAACATTTTTTTTATTCATTATTTTTCAAATCCTGTTTCCAAAAGTCAATGAATTCAAGCATGTACTGCTGAACGTCCAAAAAGTATTTTTTTTGAAGCTGGCAGGCAGGAATTCCGATGTATCTAAAATGCCAGCATTCCCAGCGGTAGCCCGTAATATCTTCGTAAGCTTTTGGGAACGAGAGCGACCAGCCGTATTCTTCGGAATGAGTGTTAAGCCATTTTCCCATCGGTTTGTTCACAAAATTGTTCGTAAGCTCGCAAAAGTCAATTGCCGAGCCCAACTGATGCTGGCTTGTTCCTTCACGCGCGCTTTCTCGCTCAGCCTCGGCAAGTCCGTCAATTGCGACCCATTTTTGAAAGAGATTTTTCTGGTACTGGTATGAGCGATAAGTTGAAATTACGAGGAGCGTGTCGCCCGTCTCTTTTTTGTAAGCTTCCGCCATCGTCTGCAAAGCTTTTTCTACGTCAGGCCGGAGCGAAAGATCGTTCCTGCTGATTCGGTACAAGTCATTTTTTACGAGCTTTACGAGCCCGGTCGGAACGTATTTTTCACCGATGTTATGTTTTTTATCTATTAAATAGTAGAGACTTACATCATCTTTGCTGAATTTTTTTTCTTCTTCAAGAACGTTGTTCAAATCTGCAAGAAAAGCTTTTTTGTCTGTGTATTTTTATTTCTTTTTGCGCGCGAGCCGACATTTTTTTCAGAACTCGGTCAATTCTCGCAAAATCTTCTGATTCCTGCGTCTGAGCCTGAGTTTCCGTATTTTCGGCTTTTGGATTTGCTGAATTTTGAGCGAACGCCGCAGAAACTAAAAGTGCCGCCATAAAAGTCAGAATTATTTTTTTCATTTGAATCCCCCATCAAATTTGCTAACGAAAAAATATCATTAAAAATAAGATTATGGAAGATTCCGAAGAAAGTGTAAGTCAGTTTTCAGATTTTAAATGCAGATAAACACAGATGGGCACAGATTTGTCGCAGATTTTTATGGAGTTATGTTTTAAATATACCCGCATCCTATCTGCGTCAAAAAGTTGTGAATTAAGAAAAGAGTCTGTCGAGTTCTTGCTGGGAAATTGCAACCTTAGGATTTGAGCAGTCTGCTTCAAGATTCTCGTTGAGCAATGTGCGATATTTTGACGACAGGTCGTCTTTTGTGTACTCGGTGTATTTTTCTGGCTCCAAATTGAATCCCGATAAAAGCCTGTCAAGTTCATCCTGAGATATAGCGATTGGTTCTTCTGGCATAATTAAGTCCTTGTAAGTGAATTTTGTGACTTTTTGGATTCGGCGGGTTGTTTCTAAAAACTAAAAAAATGTTTTCAGAGAACCTTATAAGAAAACTTACGAAAAACTAACAAAGATTTTCGAGGTTCCCATAACATAACGATAAGACAGAATCTCCAAAAAATCCACTAAAATTTGACCAAAATAAAAAAAACGATGACTTTCTAAAATAATCCATGATTTTTTTGTTCAAAAGAAAAAATAATCTTCTATAATATTGGAGCTGCAAAAAGTGATTTTAAAAAAGGGGATTTTAAATTGATGATGAAAAAAGCTTTCTTTACTCTTGCCACTTTGATTCTTACGCTTGTTCTGTTTCTTTCGTGCGGCGGCGAGGAATATAGCCGTCTGGACCCGGAGAACGTCGTTAGCATGGAGTTTGCCGGAAACTGGAGCATTTTTATAGACGTTCAGAGTGATGCCCAGAACAGCTGGAAGAGCGAAGGCATGGGCACAGTGGACAAAGACGGACTTTTTTCTATTAGAATGATTACCGACGGCGAAGAAAGTTCCGATGAGATTTTGTTCAATGAATTTGTAAGAAAACTTATTTCTCTAACTTCGGATGTGGAAAAAATTGCCTCGGCTGCGAGCGAGCAGGAAATTACTGTTTCAGGAAATCCTTACCTTGAAATAAACAAAAAACGCACCAACATAAAAATGGACTTTACGGCAGAAAAGCCTTCTGAAAACCAGAAGTTTGCCGTAAAAATCAACCTGCAAAAAACAGAAAAATAGACCAAAAAAATCTAAAAAAAAATCTTGCCGTTTTCTATATTTTGTTATTATGTTTTACTATGAAACCAATGAGCCAATCTCATCGGTTCTTTTTTGAATAAAATCATCATTGGTATAGGAGATATAGAAAATGGCTAAACAGCTTATTTTTAATGAAGAAGCTCGCAAAAAGATGCTTAGTGGTGTTGAGCAGATTGCTCGCGCCGTAAAAGTTACGCTCGGACCTTGCGGTCGCCTTGTTATGCTCGACAAAAAATTTGGTGCACCGACAATCACTAAAGACGGTGTTTCTGTAGCAAAAGAAGTTGAGCTTAAAGACCCTTACGAAAATATGGGCGCACAGCTTGTGCGTGAAGTTGCCTCAAAGACAAATGATGTTGCGGGAGACGGTACAACTACTGCTACAGTTCTCGCTTACGCAATCGTTCGTGAGGGACTCAAAGCCGTTTCTGCTGGAATGACTCCAATCGAAATCAAACGCGGTATCGACAAGGCTGTTGCTGTAGCCGTTGCCGAAATCAAAAATACAAGCCGTGCCGTTAAAGGCAGTGAGGATATTACTCACGTTGCAACAGTTTCTGCAAACAACGACCCAGAAATCGGTAAAATTCTCGCAGACGCAATCGAGAAGGTTGGAAAAGACGGCGTAATCACTGTTGAAGAATCAAAGAACATGGACACAACTGTTAAGACTGTTGAAGGTATGCAGTTTGACCGTGGATACATTTCTTCTTACTTTGTAACAGACCGCGAGCGCATGGAAGTTAACTACAATGACGCTTTCGTTTTGATTCACGACAAAAAAATCTCTACGATGAAAGACCTTCTTCCATTGCTTGAGAAAGTAGCCCAGACCGGAAAACCTCTCGTAATCATTTGTGAGGATATGGACGGCGAGGCTTTGGCAACTCTCGTTTTGAACTCAATCCGCGGAACTCTCAAATGCTGTGCTGTAAAAGCTCCTGGATTCGGTGACCGCCGAAAGGAAATGCTTCAGGACATCGCCGTTTTGACTGGCGGTACTGTAATCAGCGAAGAATTGGGCTTGAAACTTGAGACAACAGAGCTTGCTCAGCTCGGACAGGTTAAATCTGTAAAAATCGACAAAGACAACACAACTTTGGTTGACGGTGCCGGAGACAAGAAAGCTATCGCTGACCGCGTTGCAGAAATCAAAGCTCAGGTTGAAAAATCAACATCTGATTACGACAAAGAGAAGCTCAAGGAGCGTCTTGCAAAACTTTCTGGCGGTGTTGCAGTAATCAACATTGGTGCAATCACAGAAACAGAAATGAAAGAAAAGAAGTTCCGCGTTGAGGACACTCTTGCCGCAACTCGCGCAGCTCTCGAAGAAGGAATCGTTCCTGGTGGCGGAATCGCATTGCTCCAGGCAGCTTCTGTTTTGACAGACGAGGCTGCTAAAGACCTTTCTGACGATGAGAAAGTTGGATACAAAATCGTTCGTCGTGCACTCGAAGAGCCAATCCGCCAGATTGCTGAGAACGCAGGTGTTGACGGTGCAGTTATCGCTGAACGCGCAAAGAACGAGAAAAAGGGCACTGGTTACAATGCACGCACAGGAAAATGGGTTGACATGATGGAAGACGGAATCATTGACCCTGCAAAGGTAACTCGCTCAGCATTGCAGAATGCAGCTTCTGTTGCAGGAATGCTCCTTACAACAGAATGCGCAATCACAGACATTCCTGAGCCACCGGCTCCTGCAGCAGCTCCAAACCCAGGCATGGGAATGGACTACTAATTTAAAATAACTGTCACGCTGAAACAAGACGACCGAGATAACGTAAGCGGTCGAGTTCTGAATGACAGGTAATTTTTAATTGAATATGAACGCCATCCGGGCATTTTGCTTGGTTGGCGTTTTTTATTGGCTAAAAATGCGTTTTAGCAAAACTATTCTGCGGAATTTTCACTGCAGTTGATTTATAATCAATTTTATGGCGGATTTCTTTGATTATCTGAACTGGCGAGGAGACCTTTCTTTTTCTGCATCGCCTTTCAATGACGTTGATGCGCTGATTTTTTGTCAGCTTTCCTATGCGAATTTTGACGGCTTGATTCCAGACTCATTCGACAAGTCGATTTCCCTTCATCATCTCGTTAGAAAATTTCGGGAAGACAAGGATTTTAAAAAACGTTCTTACCTCGGCCTTGTAATCAACGCAAAGACAATCGACTTGCTTTTTAGAGTTGGAGAATCTGAGCGGTTCGCGAACGTGCGACTTTGCGGATATAAAAATGTTTACAGCCGCGAGCTTTCGGAGCAGTTTTGCGCTATTACCGTGAGTTTTGGAAATCGCCTTTTTGTGGTTTTTCGTGGCACCGACGACACGATTGTTGGCTGGAAAGAGGATTTTAATCTTGCATTTGACGAAGCCGTTCCGGCACAGAAAGATGCCGTGGCCTATCTTGAAAAACTAAAAGCATCGTTCGGAAATTCAGCATTTTCGCTAGGCGGTCACTCGAAGGGTGGAAATCTTGCGATTTATTCGGCGGCGCATTTTTCAAATCCGTCCGAAATAGAAGTCGTTTACAATTTTGACGGACCTGGATTCATTCAGAATGACCTTCAAAAAGAGTGTTTTTTGCGGATAAAGCCCAAAGTCAAATCGTTTTATCCAGATTTTTCGATTGTGGGAATGCTTTTTCATCATTTTGAAAAATTTGAAGTCGTCAAGAATTCAGAGAAATTTTTAATGCAGCATGACCCGTTCGCCTGGCAAATTTTGGGCGGACATTTTGAGATTCAGAAAAAACTCAACAAAGGCAGTATCTTTTTCTATAAAACCTTTAACTCTTGGTTCGAAAAACTTTCGGTCCAAAAGCGTGCCGAATTCGTCGAAACGTTATTTTCGGCCTTGGAATCTTCCGAAGTCAAAGATTTTTCTTCTTTTGCAGAAAACGGGTTTCGTAATTTTATAAAAACAATCCGCGCGTTTGACGAAAATGATTCCGTCATAAAAAAATCCGTCTGGGACACGGCCCGGAAATTTTTAAAAGAGGCAGGCGCGACTTTTATGAGTCAGGATTTTAATCCGAGCCTTCAGCTCAAACATAAAAAAGAAACCCCGGAAAGCTAAAAAATTTTTCGAGGTACAAAAAATAAGCCTGAGAAAAATTGACTGCAAGGATTCAAATCTTCTCAGGCAACAGCCGTCTCTAAAAACTAAAAAAAATCGAATGTTTTTAGAGTCCCGTATTATTTTGCGTCTTCAACAGATGAAGCTCGTTTTACAATTTCTTCAAGTTCAATTGCATTGTTTTCTACAGACTTTACTTTGAAAGTCTTTGCAACGTTTGACTTTGCTTTTGTATTTGGTTTTCCGAAGGCTTTGAACTCCGTTCCCTCAGAAACGATGTATGAATATGTGTAATCATCGGAAGCTACAGAAAACTCGAATACGCCATTTCCAGTTGGGGCAACTTTTGTTACGACTCCGTTTGGAGAAGTTTTGCGCGGTGCAAAGCCAGCTTCATCACCGACTTTTAAAGTAAATGCAAATGTTGGCAATGCGAATGCAGCTGCCAAGGCGAATGCAAAAATTTTTTTCATAATTGAAATCTCCTTAAAAAAAAAGCTATCTTTAAATTTAACTCAATTTCAATAAAATTCAAGAGAATATTCAGATTTTTCTAAAGTTTTTGAGAATAAATGCTAGACATTTTATATTGTATACAATACAATTTAGTTAAATATAAAACATAGGAGGACAACATGAAGTTTGCTGTTCGATTTTATACGAAGACAGGGAACACTAAAAAGCTCGCAGAAGCCATTGCAAATGAACTGGGAGTTCAGGCACTGCCGCTTAGCGAACCAGTAACAGAACCAGTTGATTATTTGTTTCTCGGAAATTCATTCTACGCTTTTACCATCGATGCAGAGGTGCGTAATTTTATACAAACGCTTTCTAAAGACAAAGTTGGAAAAATCGTTAACTTTGGGTCGGCGGCACTTCTTAATTCTACGTACAAAAAAGTAAAAGCCGAAGCGCAGAAGGTTGGCATAGAGCTTGACGAAAAGGAATTTCACTGCAAAGGTGAATTTAAGGCGCTCCATAAAGGACGACCGAATGAAAATGACATAAAAGCAGCAATTGAATTTGCAAGACAATATAAGTAGGAGGCAAAAGATGATTTACGATTATTCAGTAACAACAGGAATTGGCGAGACTTTGAATCTTTCTGAATTCAAAGGAAAGGTAATTATGGTTGTAAACACCGCGACAGGTTGCGGTTTTACTCCTCAGTATGCTCCAATAGAGCAGTTGTACAAGGATTATCACGAAAAAGGACTTGAGATTCTTGATATTCCGTGCAACCAGTTTGGCAGACAGGCTCCTGGAACCGACGCAGAAATCCATGAGTTCTGCAAAATTCACTTTAACACAACTTTCCCACAGATGAAAAAAGCTGATGTTAACGGAGAAAACGAACTTCCGTTGTACACGTACTTAAAATCTCAGAAAGGTTTTGAAGGCTTTGACGAACATGAACTCAAAAAACTTCTTGAGGAGATGTTTGCAAAAGCTGATCCTGACTGGTACAAAAAACCTGACATCAAATGGAATTTTACAAAATTCATTATTGACCGACAGGGAAACGTTGTTGCACGATTTGAGCCAACTGCCGACATGAGCAAGGTTGAAGAATGCATAAAAGCTCTCTTGTAGAGTGAATACGTATACAGTGAATAAAGGTGATGCACACAAAACACTAAAGTTGGCGTGCACCACTTTTTTTTATTTAAACAAGTTTCGGAATGACGACTTGAAGTTTTCACCGCAGATGAACACGGATGGACACAGATTAGTCACAGATAATAAAAAACAGGAATGACACTGTAATACCAACCAGAACGTAGTCTGAATGACCGTTTTTGTCACCTCGAGCGTAGTCGAGAGGTCTACAAGCGATAGTTTTCTCCACTCCGCTATTTTCTGGGAACAGTAGATGTCTCGACTTCGCTCGACATGACAGGGTTGGGCGCTCGACATGACAGGGGTGGGCACTTGGCATGACAAAGTGGAACACTCAGAATGACTAACTTTCAGTTTTTCGACGCAGATAAACACAGATTGGTAACAGATATGAAAAAGATAGGAATGCAAAGTTTTCCTCGGCAGATTTCATTTATCCTCATTCATCCGTGTCCCATCTGTGTGCATCACCGTGCATCTGCGTCTGAACTTGCCCGCGGCACGAACTGCGTTTCGTGCCATTCTGACCGTCTTTCGTAAAAAAGCTTGTTTCGGAATCACGTACGCTACATACATGGATGCTGAATCAGGTTCAGTATGCAAAAGCCAAATCAACCGTTTTTACAGACAGAGCCTTTTATTTCACAGGACCTTTCCAGTTTTTGAACTTTCCTGCAAAAGAATCCAAATCGCTCGTTTTTACCGTTACGGAATTGCCTGAAACCTCGTAGGGAATGCTCATCGGGTTGCATCCAAATGACGGCGTTCCAACGCTGTCCATCTTAAAAACGTTTCCGCAGTTCTGGCAGACAAGGCGACCGTTTTTTTCCAAAAAATATGCCCGAGGGGACGGATTGCAGGATTGACAGGTGTTCAGAGAAACCCGTGCAGAATTGTCGGACGCTTTTACCGCAATCAACTGAACAGCAATGCCGTTTGAATCGTAATTCACATAAAGCGGATGATTTGAAAGCTCAGCTTTGCTGATGGTTATTTTCCCGTCTTTTACCACTGGTGTAATGAACTTTGCCGAAGCCGAGGCCACGAACACTGGCAAAGCCAGCACGACAAAAACCGATGCAAATAATCGTGCGATTTTATTTTTCTTCATTTTTCCTCCATTGTAGATTTTTTGATTAGTTTTTTGAAGAAAGAACATTTATTTTTCCATAAATCATTCCCATCCAGCATGTGTAGAATCCACTGCCCTCTTTTTTGGGCGTAAATTCTATAACATTCTCGCCGGGAGTGAATTCATGAATGATTCCGTAGTCATTGAGTATCATTTTGTAATTGCAGCCGTTAATCACTTCTTCCGAAACGAGAAGCGTCCACTTTACAGGAATACCCTCGTAAACCGTGATTTCGGGATAATTTCCAAAATCCAGCTCGCTTTCTACATACTGCACGCTTCCGTCTTTTGAAATTACGGCTTTATCAAGCATGGCGTCTGTTTGTTCAATTTGACTGGACACCGCATTTTTTTTCGGAAAACTTGAAAACGGATTCAAATTGATTCCTGCAAGATTCGTTCCCTGCGTGAACATCGCAAGACCTAGAACGACAAGAAGAACAGAGCCTGCGCACACAACAGCCCTTGCATATTTTTTTCCGAGGGCCGCAACAAAACTTCCAAGCCCAAGCATTAGCGGAAGAGTGCCAAGACTGAACATGAGCATTGAAAGCGCGCCCGCAAGCGGATTCCCGGAACCAAGCGCGACAATCTGCATGGACTGCATGGGGCCGCAGGGCATAAAGACATTCAAAAGTCCGATGACAAAAGGGCGTTTTTGCTTCAAGCTGATTTTGGAGATTTTTTGAACGGCTTTTTTTGGAAGCGCAAGATGGAATTTTCTGAGCCATGCAGAAAGTCCAAGCATATTCGACCCCATTATGACCATGAAAACTCCCGCCGCAATTTTCAACAGTCCCTGAACCACAAGGGGAACACCCTTTCCAGAGCCACCGCTTAGAATCATGCCAAGTCCGCCGAGCAAAAAGCCCGCGGTTGTGTATGAAATGACCCGACCTGCGTTATACAGAAGCGGCGCGGTCATCAATTTTGATTTGGATTTTTCAGAGTCAGAAGACGGAATGCTTTGTGAAAGGTTGATTCCTCCGCACATCGCGATGCAGTGAACGGAAGTGAGCAAGCCGACGACAAAAAGCGCGCCATAGCCCATTTTTGAGTCCGCAAGTTCAGAGGGAACGAGCATGTTCAATATGCCGAACTCTTGGAGCAGAATGTACAAAACGACAATCAATGCGATGATTCCGGCATTTTTTATCCATTTGACGGCCGTTTTTTGATTCTCGTCTTTCGCATCATAACCAAGCTCCCGAATTATCAGAACGATTTTTTCATGCGAGATGAGAGATTTATCGAAAGTGATTTCCGCCTTTGATTCCTGAAAGGAAACACGGGCAAAAGAAATGCCTTTTGTATTTTTGAGTCTTCCCTCAATTCTGTTCTGACAATTGATACAAGTCATTCCTTCAATTGAAAGAATTTCATGAATCATTTTCTCGCCCATGCTTCACTTCCCTTTTCGACCAGAATGATTACGCAATCACACCTTTGTACTCGTAGCCAGCTTTTTCAACAGCGGCTTTAATCGCGCTCTCATCGACTTCTTTTGAAGTTTCGATTGCGACCTCCGCCTTCTCGTGAGAGGCTGTCGCGCTTGTGATTCCCTCGATTGCTTCGAGCGCTTCTTTTACATGCTTTTCGCAGTGTCCGCACATCATTCCTTTTACAGAAATTTTCATAGATTTCTCCTTGCCAGCCTTTTCTTGACCAGCATTTGATATAAGATTTCCCAAAACGGGATTCTTCACTTTTTTGTCCCTCCTTGAATCGTGACTCTTCAAGAAGTTAAGACGCAGGGCATTCGACACGACGCAGAAACTTGAAAGCCCCATCGCCGCCGCGCCGAAAATCGGGTTCAAGCTCCAGCCGAAAGCCGCAACATAACAGCCGGCAGCGAGCGGAATTCCAATCACGTTGTAGAAAAATGCCCAGAACAAGTTTTCGTGGATATTCTTGATGACAGCGCGCGAAAGCCTAATTGCTCCGCTCACGTCAAGAAGGCTTCCCTTCATCAAAACCACATCGGCGGCGTCTATTGCGATGTCCGTTCCCGCTCCGATTGCGATTCCAAGGTCAGCGCGTGTCAATGACGGCGCGTCGTTGATTCCGTCGCCCACCATGGCAACTTTTCCGCTTTCCATAAGTTTTCTGATTACGGCTTCTTTTCCGTCGGGCAAAACTCCCGCCACAATCTCGTCAACGCCAGCTTGAGCGGCAATCGCGCGCGCTGTGATTTCATTGTCGCCAGTCAAAAGCACCGTGTGGATTCCCATGTTTTTCAGTTCGCTGATTGCCTTTGCGGAATCCTCTTTGATTGTGTCCGCGACGGCAATTATTCCGAGCAAAGTCTTGTCGCGCGCGAAAAGAACCGGCGTTTTTCCCTGGGAAGCAAGTTTTTCAAGCTCTGTCCGATAATTGTCATTCCGAACTTGATTCGGAATCTCGTTTACGACAGATTCGATATATCTTGCGTTTCCGCCGATGATTGTTTTTCCGTCGAGTTTGGCACAAAGCCCGTTTCCTGCCTTGATTTCAAACTCGCTCGTTTCAGGAAGTCTAATCTGTTTTTTCTCAGCATATTCGACAATCGCCTTTGAAATCGGGTGCTCGCTCTTCGCTTCCAACGCGTAGGCATTTTCAAGCAAATCACTTTCCGCCACGCCTTCCGCTACAATGACATCTGTAACCTGCATGATTCCAGTCGTGACCGTGCCCGTTTTGTCCAAAGCGACAATCTGCGTTTTTCCAGCCATTTCCTGAGCGGCAGCCGTCTTGAACAAAATGCCGGACTTTGCGCCCATGCCGCTTCCGACCATGATTGCAACAGGAGTCGCAAGACCGAGCGCACACGGACAGCTGATGACAAGGACTGAAACCGCACGCGCAACGGCATATCCGACGCTCTCGCCGACTAAAAGCCAGACGGCAAAAGTCACGAGCGCAATCAAAATGACGGCAGGGACAAAAACGGCAGAAACCTTGTCAGCGATTTTTGCAATCGGTGCTTTTGTGGCGGCGGCATCGCTTACCATGCGGATAATCCCCGAAAGCGTCGTGTCCTCGCCGACTCTCGTTGCCTCGCAAACCAAAAAGCCCGAAGTGTTTATCGTCGCCGCCGAAACTGTGCTTCCCACAGCTTTTTCAACAGGAACGCTTTCACCAGTGAGCGCGGCTTCGTTGACGGCGCTCTCGCCCTCGATGATAATTCCGTCAACAGGAATGCTCTCGCCCGGGCGCACCGCAAAGCGGTCTCCCTTTTTCACCTGCTCAATCGGCACGGTCTTCTCTGTTCGCGCTTCCCCGTCGCCCTCCACAATCACGGCAGTTTTCGGCGCCATCTTCATCAACGACTTTAGAGCGTCAGTCGTCTTTCCCTTTGATTTTGCCTCAAGCATTTTTCCCACAGTGATGAGCGTGAGAATCGTGGCGGCAGACTCAAAATAAAACTGATTCATCAGATATTTGATTTTTTCCTCGTCGCCCGCCAAAACCGCGCCGCTCATCAAAAAAAGCGCAATCACGCTGTAGACAAACGCCGCGCCAGAGCCAAGAGCGACAAGGCTGTCCATATTCGGCGATTTGTGAAAAAGAGCCTTGAAGCCGCTCACAAAAAACTTCTGGTTTATCACCATGATGAAGGCGGAGAGCAAAAGCTCATACAAGCCCATCGCCACATGATTTCCGTCAAGGAAGGGCGGAAGAGTCCAGTTCCAGAGCATGTGTCCCATCGAGACATACAAAAGCGGAAGCAGAAGAACGAGAGAGGCGACAAGGCGCTTTTTCATTTTTGGAGTCTCGGTATCTTTTAATTCATCTTCGTAGGCCGATGTTCCGCCAGACGCACTCTTTTCCGCGCCAGTGTTTTTCAAACTCGCGCCATAGCCCGCCTTTTCAACGGCATTTATGATTTCAGAAGGATTTGCTTTTCCTGTAATTCCCATGGAATTTGTAAGTAAATTTACAGCACAAGACTCAACGCCCGCGACTGCGCTGACAGCCTTTTCGACTCTTGACTGGCAGGCAGCACAGGTCATCCCGGTAACAATATAATGTTCCATAAAATATTCTCCAAAGTTTTTTTTGCGTTGTTTTCTGCGTTTTGGTTTATCGATTACTTCATCAGTTTTTGAAGCGTAACGACAAACTCATCGATTACGCTCTCGTCGCCGTTTCGGATTCCATCGGCAACGCACGTTTTCATGTGATTTGCGAGCAAAGCCTTGTTGAAGCTGTTGAGCGCGCTCGTAATCGCAGAAACCTGCATCAAAATGTCAGTGCAGTACGCGTTGTTCTCAAGCATTCCCTCAACACCGCGGACTTGCCCCTCAATCCTCTTGAGGCGGTTCATGAGCGTCTTGAACTCCGCTTCGTCCCGAACCTTGTGCTTTCCTGAGCAGTGCGGGCATGTCGGCTCTTCTTCCTCGTTTTTCTCACTGCAACAGTCTATATCTTGATTCTCTTTCATAAAGTGCCTCCCAAAAAGATACCCCTACAAGGTATAAATATTTTCGTTTGTAATATATATACCCTCTCTAGGTATCTGTCAAGCACCAGAACAAAAATTTACAAATATCGGAAAATCGAAAAGAGGATTTTGCAATCTGTTATTCAATCAATAAACTCTTAATTTTTTTGCTAAATTTCCGAAAATCAAAACATGAAATTGTCTAAAGTAATTCTTTTTGTATCTGGTTTTACAAGCCTTGCTTTTTTTTCGTGCAAAAAAGAACCTGAAAAAATTGAGACGGTAGAAATTGAGCAGACTAGCTCTGACCATAAATGGTTTGCTTTTGCAAATAACAGTTTTACAGAAACTTCGTTACCGCAGAACGCACCCGTTCAGCCGTTTAGACCGTGGACCGAAAGCGTTCGAATCAGCGACGGAAACGGCGGAACTGACGGTCGTGGATATTTCGTCGTAAATCATTTGGGAATTTTGGTTTTTGACGGAGGAGAAGTGCCAGTCCTGATTCAGGATTATCAACTTTTTTCGACTGCGACATCTTCAAATCTTGTCTTTGACAAGGGCGGAGCATATTTTACGCTTTCAAGAAATTCATTCTTCAATAAATTCAACAAGACTGCTGTTTATTCTGTTTCGGAAAATCCTGTGGAAGCTGAAAAACAGGCTTTTGAAGAAGCTGGCTCAATCGGTTCGAACCGGCCTTATCTCGTTCGAATCTCACCGGAAAACAAAATGCTTTATCCTGTAGTTACTTATGGCGATTTGAATCTTGAGGATGACACCGAAGTTTCCGGAATGTATTTTAACGGTTCAGAATGGCTTGCGTCCCTCAAAAAATCAACTGAGAACAGAACAAGCTTTAAATATATTCAGTGGCGGCCGAACGGCAATCTTGCAGGAATGCCGGCCCAGACCAAAAACGGAAAAATCTTTATTGAGGAAAGCACGGAAGGAATTTATCGCAAAGCGAATATGCACGAACCTTTTTCAAGCGCGCCTAACCGCCTAAAAAATCTTCTTTCTTCAATTCCTGATTCATTCGCGTTTTTTGTTGTTTGCCACGTTGCCGGCGGAGAGTCACCGCACATTTTTGTAAACGGAAATGCGAATTCACCAACTCTTACGCAAGGCTGTGCTATAATGACCGAGGCATGGATTGCTTCTGTTTTTTCTGACGGAACAACATATTTTTGCGGCGCGTTGGAAAACAGGCCTCTCATAAACAACGGAAAGACGATTGCAATGCGACTTCCAAAATTACCGGAAAATTATTATTACGGCGACTTTGTGATTTCTGGCGATTATCTTGTCGTAAGCTGGGAAGAAAGCAGTTTCTACAAAACAGGCCGAAGCGGATTCTTGGTTGTTGATATGGGCGAACTTTTTTATCCGAAGTCCGTTGATGTAGAAAGTCTCAAACAGTAATTTTTAGAACGTTTTAGGACGGGGACAGGACGGTAAATCGATGGCTTTGAATTCTTTAAGAAAATTGATTTTTTCTGTTTTTGCGTTGATTTTTTTCTTCGGAAAAGTGAGCGCACAGGATTCAGAGTCCGTCGCCGAGCAAAAGAACCATTCGATTTTTTTAACCTTCGGCCCTCTTTTAATGCTGAACACTGACAACACGTCCAATGGCGCGCCATCCCCAATTCTGTACTCTTTTGGCGGAGGCGCGGATTTTTATTTTTACGATGATTTTTTTGCAGAATCTCGTCTTTCTTTTTTTACGAACTATTATCTTTTTGACGGCGAAAATGCTCAGCCTGCGGAAATTGAAAATCGTACTGCAAGCGTGTTGTCTTTTATGCTCGACTTGACGGCAGGAAGACGCTTCGAATTTGGAAAGCACACTTTGCTCGCGTCGGGCGGAGCCGGAATCCTTGCGCGTTTTGCCTTTCTCGCCGGCGACGTTGATTCTTCCGACCCCGGCACGACTGACGGTTCTACCGCTGGCGACGACGTTTCTTCAATTAACAGCTGGTTTTGGTCAAACTTGAATTTTTTCTATCCGCAGTTGAATCTTTGTTACCTTTATAAAATAACCGATGCGCTAAAAATCGGTTGTGACTTTAGGGCTTACATTCCGCTTTCTTCGATTCTCTCGCAAAACGGTCTTGACGGCATGATTTTTTCATTCGCGGCAAAACTCTGCTTTTAGAGCAATTTTGCATATTCTGTATTTTTTTGCGGATATTTGAACTTTTTTCTTTTTGCTTGCAAAAATCTGTGAATACTGCATATCGTTGAAAAATTTTTCAAAACAGTGTATTTTATGCTTAGAAAATTTTTGAAGGCGGTCTTTTTATGGACAAGTTGTTTGATTTGAAGGCTCGAAAAACTACGGTTTCACGAGAAATTGCAGGCGGTATTACGACCTTCCTTGCTATGAGCTACATCCTAGCTCTTAATCCTGACATTCTTTCAAAATCAGGACTTTCTTGGGGCTCAGTTTTTACGGCGACGGCAGTTTCTGCCTGCATTGGAACTTTGGTAATGGCATTCGTGGCGAATTTGCCGGTGGCTCTTGCACCTGGATTGGGACTTAACGCGTTCTTTACCTACACAGTCGTTCTTACAATGAAGTGCACACCTGCATTCGCGCTGACGGCAGTTCTCTTGGAAGGTTTGCTGTTCATTTTGCTTTCTGTCTTTGGAATCCGCGAGGCGATTATAAAATCAATTCCAGAGAGCCTGCGAAAAGCCGTTGCAGTCGGAATAGGTCTGTTCGTTACGTTGATTGGACTTGTAAACGCAGGAATCGTTGTAACTCCAGGCTCAACACCTCTCGCGTTCGTAAATTTTAGCCCAGAAAATCCGACAGCACTCGTCGCGATTCTGGGACTTGTCATAACAATCGCTCTTTACGTTCTAAAGATTCCTGGCGCAATCCTGCTCGGAATTTGTATCACAACAGTAATCGGAATTCCGTTCGGCGTTACTAAAATTCCTGAATCATTCAAGCCTATTTCTATTCCAGAAGCTCCGGCTTTGTTTCATTTTGAATGGGGCAGCGTTCTTACAATCAAATTTTTTATAGTTTTCTTTACATTCCTTTTTACGGATTTGTTCGACACAGTTGGAACTCTTTTGGGAGTTACCGAACAGGCAAATCTAAAAGACAAAAACGGAAATATGATTAACGCAAAGGGCGCGCTTTTGGCTGACGCAGTTGGAACAGTTGCGGGAGCATGTTTGGGAACTTCAACCGTTACAAGTTTTGTTGAAAGTTCTTCGGGAGTTGCCGCCGGTGCCCGAACAGGACTTGCATCCGTTGTTACGGCATTTTTGTTTATCGTTGCCCTGTTCCTAAGCCCGTTGTTCGCCTTGATTCCAATGGCCGCAACCGCGCCTGCGCTGATTTTCGTTGGCTTTTTGATGATGAGCAGCGTTTCTGGAATCGATTTTAAAGATTTGTCAGAAGGAATCCCGTCATTCATCACGATTATGGCAATGCCATTCTCATATTCAATTTCAAAAGGAATCTCTTTGGGAATCATCTCGTTCGTGCTTTGCAAAATCTTTGCCCGAAAAATAAAAGACATTCCTTTAGTAACGTGGATTTTGGCAGTCATATTCCTGCTTGACTTTGTTTTTGAAGCAGTAAAATAACACCGTTAGAACCTTATATTGGCTGGATTCATCTTGAATTCAGCCATTTTTTTTGCACTTGTATAACAAGTTTTTTTTGTATAGTGATAACATCTTTTTTTAGGAGAACTATATGAAAAAAGCAAAAATCCTGTTCTTTATGGTTGCCTTGCTCTCTTTAACGGGCATGGCATTTTTTAGCTCTTGTTCGTCTGACGAAGACCTAACATTGTACGCCGTCTGGAAGCTCGGAACGATTTTGAACAACAAGAGCGTTTCTGTGACAAAGAAAAGCGAAACGACAATTGGAACGTTTACACTCTTGAAATCTGAAAATTTGAAATTCAAAGTATCAAATGCCGATGGTTATTTAACTTACTTTATAAAAAACTCTAAAGGAGAAGAGCTTTACAAATCAGATAAATAAATTCAGATGGAACTATTACAATAGGTTCAATACCAGCTGGAACTTATACTTTTGTAGCTAAAAATGAAAATCTCTTCAACAACAACAGTGCTACAATAACTCTCGAAGCTAACTAATCAATTTAATTTTATTCTGGAGCCGAATGCCCCCTGCCGAACAAGCATGGGGCGTGCCAGCGCCTTTTATCACCTTGCATTCCCCAAACGAGCGCTTTCGTTGTCGCGCTCGTTTGGGGTACGTGCTTGCGCACTCCATTGCTGTGCAACGGCTTTCGCCGCCCCTCCAATCGGGGCTAAGCCAACTTTGTGCGCAAGCCTTCCCGCAAAAAGTGAAAAGTTTTTTAATTGCTGTTTACGAGCTTTTCAAATTCTTCGATTTCTTTCGTGTACATTTCAATTCCGCTCTTCCAGAAATCTTTCGTCGTAATATCAAAACCAGCCTGCTTGCACAGTTCCTCGCAGCTCATACTTCCGGTATGGCTCAAAAGTTCCGCATAACGGTCGGCAAAAGACTTTCCTTCTTTTTTGTAAATCGAGTAAAGCCCCGCACCAAAAAGGGTTCCGAACGCATACGGGAAGTTGTAAAAATCCAGAGCCGTTGAATAATAGTGACTTTTTACAGCCCACAAATATTCATGACGCTCGTCATTCAAACCATCACCGTAAGAATCAGCCTGAGCTTTTTTCATCAGATTATTAAAATCCTCAGCCGAAAGCTCACCGTCTTTTCGGGCTTCAAAAACGCTTCTCTCAAAATAGAACCTGCTCAAAATGTCTACGAGAGTCTGGCTCGTATCCTGCAAATCCAAATCAAGAATCTGAAGTTTTTCGCTTCCGCTGCATTTGCTCATCATATCCTGCTTTACGATTGTCTCAGCAAAAGTTGACGCAGTTTCTGCCAAAGTCATCGGGTAACTGTAGAATGCCGCCGGCTTACCTTTCATGCAAGAAAAATGGTACGCGTGACCAAGTTCATGTGCCAGCGTAATAATGTCGCTGAACGCGCCCGTAAAATTCGAAAGGATTCGGCTCTCGTTATTAATCGCAAAATCCTCGTCGTAGGCACCACCAACTTTTCCAGGCCGAACTTCCGCGTCAATCCAGTTTTTGTCGAACGCATTTCGCGCAAACTCGCCCATCGGCTTTGAGAATGAGTTGTAACGCTCGATTATGTAATCACGAGCCTCGTCAAAAGTCCAATTTTTTGAAAGGAGAGAATTCTTGTCGGATTCGTTCGCGTTTGCCATCGGAGCAAACAAGTCGTAAAAAGCGATTCCCTTTCCGTTCGTGCCGGCAGTCTCGCTCGCCGTCAATTTGTTTTCGCGAAGATACTTAGCTTTGAGCTGGAAATATTTTCTCCAGGCCGGAAGAGAATCTTCGATTGCGCCAATCAGCGCGTCCAAAGTCTTTTTTGAAAGGCGAGAAGAAGCCAAAGCGCGGTCAATTGCGTTCTGCCACTTTCGGCGTTTGTTCAGCGTTACAGTCTCGCCCTTCAAGTTGTTAAGGCAGGCCGCAATCGCAATCTCGTTCTGCTTTAAGAGCGCGATTTCTTTTTGCCATGCGGATTTTCGAACGTTCGCGTCGGCAGAATAAGCCTCGTTCCGAATCTCGTTGAAAGTCTTTCCGTTTTCGTCCTTCAAGTTCGAAATAATCTGCTCGTGCAAGCGGTCCCAAGCATCGCCGCCAGTTCTCTGCAAATCGCTCGCAAGATTCTCTTCCTGGGCGGACATTTGATGCTTCGTGTCTTCAAGAGTCTCTTCAAGAAGATATTTGTATTCTGCAAATTCCGGGAATCTCTTGTAAAAATCATCAAGATATTTTGAATTCATCAGAAGAACTTGGGAGAATTCAATGTCGATTTGATTGTAGCGAAGCCCGATTTCCTCGATTTTTGAAATATTGTTCAAAAAATCAGTGTTGGTCGTGTCCACGGAATAAATGATGTACGCATAGGCGTTGAGAGTTCCCGCAAGCGTCTGAACCTTGTCGTCAGCCTTCAAATATCCCGAAAGCCAAGCCGGAAAATCAAAATTCTCCGAGTGAGTTTTGATGAATGTTTTTGCGGACTGAAGAAGCTCTTCGAGAGTCTGCATTCCGTTCGTGTAATCGTCGATTGCCTTTTTGTATTCAGGCGAATTAATAGAAGAAAAAATGGAATCCAAGTTCCATCGTGGAATTTTATTATTGCTCATAATGCCTATTATACCCCGATAGTCGATTTGTTCCAGCCGTTATTTTTACAGTCGTGGAAAAGAAGTTTTCAGTTTTCTGCCATAAGGTGTGAGTCATGCTGAACTCGTTTCAGCATCCCTGCACCAAAACTGTATGCGGAGATTCCGAATCAAGTTCGGAATGACACATTTCCCTTCGGAATAACATGCAGAGAATGATAGAAAACAGTTTTTCAAAAAACGCGTTATCTATAAAATAAAAGCATGAATGAAAAAGAAAATGTTCTTGTAAGCGCGTGCCTTTTGGGCGTTGCATGCAGATATGACGGTTGCCCAAAGCCATGTAAAAGTGT
Source organism: Treponema zioleckii (assembly GCF_014737315.1). Lineage (GTDB taxonomy): Bacteria > Spirochaetota > Spirochaetia > Treponematales > Treponemataceae > Treponema_D > Treponema_D zioleckii. The sequence goes on from NZ_JPUF01000050.1 coordinate 21,189, forward strand.
TTTGGACTTAAAAGAAAAATACAATCTGATTCCAGTGTGCCCGGAGATTTTTGGAGGTCTTGCAACTCCGAGACCTCCGTGCGAAATAAAAAACGGCAGGGTCGTGACGAAAGCGGGTGAAGACAAGACCGAATTTTACGAGCGCGGCGCAAATGAAGTTTTAAAGCTCGCAAAGATTTTTAACGCCAAAAAGGCGATTTTAAAAGAAAACTCACCATCCTGCGGTCACGGTCACATTTACGACGGCTCGTTCACAAGAACGCTGGTTAACGGCAACGGAATCACTGCCGGGCTTTTAGAAGCAAACGAAATAGAAATCCGTGGGGAAAGTGAATGTTGACTGGCAATTTTGACACAGATGAACACGGATGAACGGAGATGGGACACGGGAAAACGGAAAGCTGAAAATTATTCAGCTCCGCAGTAGCAGACGGCTCGCTAAACGGACTGACGAAGAACGACATAAATTGCGTCAATAAAGCCATTTTTCCCCCTTACAACCTCGTGCACAAGAACTGCTCCGCTCGCTTTCGCTGTTCCAAGTCTGCTACACTACGGCTTAACGCCTACGTTCCGCCGACTTTCCACCGCTACAGCTCGCTACTTGGAACGCACAACGCGAAAGCCAAGATTGTAGTACTGGTCGTAAGCATAGCTGTTGCCCCTGAGGCTAACCAGGCAGCCGTAGTCGTCGAGGTTCCAACTGCCACCGCGGTTACAACGGTCGCGGCCGTTGTTGGAATCCCAAACCCATTCCCTGACGTTGCCGCTCATATCGTACAATCCGTAACCGTTCGGCTTTTTCTGTGCCACGGAATGTGTTGTTCCTCCGCTGTTGCTGCCATACCAAGCTACATCATCAACATTATTGCTTCCTGCATATTCGTAATTCTCTCCGCCTTTTGCCGCATACACCCATTCATCGTTCGTAGGAAGTCTAAATCCGTTTGCAGCGGAGTTCTGTGTGCCAGAACCTCGTATAGAATTACCTTTATGAGGTGTATATCCCCAAGTTGAAACATCGGTGTTGCCGTCAACTGCATAGACAGGCGTCATTCCACACTTTTCGCTTAACTTATTACAAAAATATATCGCATCATACCAAGAAACTTCCTCCACAGGATTGTTTTCGCCTTTGAAGTGGCTCGGATTTTCGCCCATAATGGCAGTGTAGAGTTTTTGAGTTACTTCTGTTTTTAACATTGCGAAATTCTGATTTGGAATATCTACCATATCAAAGTGGTCTGCAACAGCTTTCATAAAGTTAAGATTCTCAACACGCTCTTCTTTAGCTGCTGCAAGGCTCTTTCCTTTTGCAATAATTTCTTCCAAAGCCGCAAAATCTTCTTTTTCGCTTGCCACAATTCCAGTAATTTCCCGCAAATTCTGTACAGGAGTCATTGTTCTAGGTTGTGTCTTGCTTAATGTTGTTGTCTGCACAGTCTTTCCACTCACGGTGTTAATCACGCGGATTTTGTTAAAGTTGAAAGTGTATTCGCTCGGTTTGTCATCGGCTTCGGCAGTTGCCGTGTAATCTATTTCAAAGTAAATAATCGGGTCGCCACGAGTTAAAAGTGAATTGTACATATCCACGTTGTTTGTGTACTCCTCGATTACGTTGTCGTCAAGTTCCGTTTCCATGTCGGGAGCTTTCTTTCCGCTTAATGCCTCGTAGCCAACAATAAAGCTATCTGTGTAAAGCAGAACTCCGTCTGAATACAAAGAAAGATATGTTCTCCAGCCGTTCTGACTGCCTTCGTAGGTACCGAAGCTCACTTTTAGCTCTTCGCCCATCGAAGAAACGGTGCGAGTTTTTGTCAGAGACTTTTGGTCAGTTCTGATTTCTGCCAAAAGCGCACTGTCCTGAGCCTGTGTGCTTGCTTTAACCGCGTCGCAGTCTGCAAAAAACTTGTTCGTCAAATCTTGGTAACTCTTGATAACCAGCTTTTCACGGCGAGTTTTTGCAGCTTCTGTCGGTTGTCCATTTTCAAGCTCAACCGTGCTGTATTTTTTGTTGCGGATTCTCTTTTCTTCGCTCGCGCGGTCTTTTTCGAGCTGTGCATAAAGTTCCTGCGAACGGGATTCAACGCTGTTTCGGATTTCTACGAGAGCCTTTTTCTTGGATTCAATAATGTTTATCTGCCCCAGAACGCCTTGCTTGGCAATCTTTAATTTGCGGACTTCTGCAGCCTTTGCAGCCGCGTCTTTTGCAAGCAGGTCTCGCTGCGTTTTGAGTGCAATGCTTCGTTCCGCTTCAAGCTTTTTATCTTCGTCGGCACATCTCTTTTGTTCAGCAAGTTCCTGCTGACGTTTCTGTTCGGCTCTCTGTTTTTCTGCCAAAAGAGCCTTTTCCGCTTCGATTTTTTTGATGTTTTCGGTCGCAGAGAAATCCTCATCATACTGATTCTGCATTTTCTTTAGGGTTTCAACCGCAGAATTCAGGCGTGCAAGTTCTTTGTCATACTGAGCCATCATTTTTTGCAGATTCTCTTCGTTCTGCTTTGCGAGGGCCATCTGCTCGTCAACGGTAAAACCTGCCGAACCGGAAGTAAGAAGGCTTTTGTGCAGGTCTGAAAGTTCAATTCCGAGTTTGTTCGCAAGGGAAAGCGTGATTTCGTCCACGGCACCTGCCGAGCCGTAAAGATACTCGACCTCTGCGTATTCCTTGGAGGCAACGCTTTTTTGAGAACCGCTCGTAAGGTCTGTAAAATTTACGCTTATAGAATATCCTTTGCCAGTTTTTATAATATCCGTAAGAATTGCGAACTTTGCGCTCTCGATTTGCCCCTGTTCGATTGCGGTTGCCTCGTCGCGGGCGGCACTCTCGCTCTCGCGCTGCAATTTTTTTATGGTCGCCTCTACCCCGGAATCCACAGAAATCCTCATTCCAAGGTATTCCTGAGCGTTCGCTTTTATTTTTCCCTGAATCTGATTCGGAAGCCATGCCTTCTCTATTTCGGAAAGGTTCACGGTCTTAGGAAGTTCAACCTGAACAAGGCGAGCTTCTTGCGCCGTGGCTAATGCTACGCCCGCAGAAAGTATCACAACCAAAGCAATACTAATTTTTTTTAATAAAATCATTTTTTCTCCTTACCAGAAAAGTGTCGCAAACCGATGACGGTGCACTGTGCTGATACTGTAAACTGTAAAACTCGCGAACACCTCGAAAAAGTGGCTCTGCGAGTTTTTTAGATATCCTTATTAACAGTTGAAGAAACTGCCGTATCTTTCAAATTGAGTTTTTGCACCTACATAATCTGGATATACAGAAAAAGAATTTATGAACAGTCGATTTAGTTGTTCTCGAATAAGACGTTTATTTTTCACAGTAATATAAGCAAGGCAATCTGTTGCTTTCTGATTATTTTCAAATGGGATAGAATCTTCACCATATATTAAAAAACAACCGCTTTGCGCAATTTTCCGCTTGACAGAAAATGCCCCCACAAATGCAACAGGCTCATCAAAATTGCTCATAGCATTTTCAACAGTGATTTTTGGAAAAGCCTTTTCCAAAAATTCTTGAATCTCACAACATTTCCAACCATAACCAAGCAAAGCCCGCGCAAGAATCGCAGCATCATGAACTCGAGGGATTTTATAATCTATTACTTTGGAATTATATTTCCATGGGTTGAAAATCCAAACATGACCATCTTCATCTTCATCGCACTCAGATTCAACACAAAAATATAAGGCTTTTAGAGGCTCAACCGACCAATCTAGCAACCGAGTTGGTAATTCGTTGTGTTGTATATCAATCAATGCATTAGGCAATTCAAATTCAAAATTGTAGTTTAGATTTAATCGCTGAGAGAACTGTTTTGTATCAAGAATAATATCGTGTTCATTTAATTTGGCATTTCGAAAAACACTTGGCAGCAACTTCCAGTCCGTGCATCTATGACCTCGAAAAAACAAGTGTTTTTTACTCGGCGGATTATTAAAAGCAAAGATACCATCGTAAAGATTTTGAACAATTCTCATATATTCTGTAATATTGTTCACCTCAAATAGTTTTGTAACACCAGACTTTTCACTCATAAAAATCCTCCCCCATAAAACTCTAAGATCCATATATCAATTTCGCAAAACGAGCGTAGCGATGTTTTGCGAAATTGAGTTTTGTCAAACTCAATTATCTATAGATAATTGAGCCGCCTTGCGGCGGCGGGGTCTTGGCGGTTCCGTGTTTGGGCAGCAAAGCGTAGTCGAAGCCACAACCAGCCGTCCACCGAATACGTTCGTAAACTGCCTAGTGTAACTCAAAGCCAAATATGCGAGGTGGTGCGCGAATGTGCAAGTTGACTCGCCCCCTCAAAGTTGCGAGCCACGCGCGAGCAACAAAGTGCCTCTCAACCTCGGCGCCGTGCTTGTCGTGGCGAGGTTGAAGCCACTGCAAGTCCCTCCACCAGCACGCGAGTTTTGGGAAACACACGAGTGAATTTATATTCTCAAAGTAGATTTTTAGTGTTTCCGAAAACTCGCGGGAAACGCTAAAGTGAACTTATATTCTCAAAGTGAGCTTTTAGCGTTTCCATAAACGCTAAAGTTGACTCGCCCCCTCCCAAGTTGCGAGCCACGCGCGAGCAACAAAGTGCCTTCACAAAACGCGGCTCTCCTTGCCGCCGCGTTTTGTGAACCACTGCAAGTCCCTCCATCAGCACGCGAGTTTTCGCCAGAAAACTCGTAGGAAACGCTAAAGTGAACTTATAATCCGAAAAATAAACTTGTAGCGTTTCCCTGAATCGCATTATAATCGTAATGTTATGCTTTACTATCTTGGTGGGCTTTTGACCCAATATTTTGGACCTGCACGATTGTTGCAGTCTTATGCGGTACTCATCGTACTCGCTCTTTATTTTGGATTTTTATTCGTTCGTTACACGTTGCCGTTGTTTTATGACCATTTGCCGCATGACCGCGGCCGCGAATTCACGGTGAATGCAGAGGCGGCAAAAGGCAAACCGACCGGCTCTGGAGTGGTTTGGGTTTCGGCTTTCGTCGTAATCAGTTTGATTTTCGTACCTATCGACTGGGTAAAATGTTCTGTGCTCGTCCTTACATGGATAATGATGCTCACGGGCTACCTTGACGACCACAGCATAAACAGCTGGGGCGAATATCGAAAGGCACTTTTAGACCTTTTTATAAGTATTGCCGCAGCCGTTCTTATCGCAATTTATCTTATGAACATTGACGACGGAAAAATCTACTTTTGGTTTCCGTTCTTTACAAAAAAAGTCGCCGTCGCACCATGGCTTTTTGTTACGATTGCGGTAGTCCTTCTTTGGGCATCAGTAAACACGACGAACTGCACCGACGGCGTTGACGGCCTCAGTTCAACTTTGGTTCTTGTCGCACTGATTACTTTGGGAATTGTATTCTATTTTATCCTTGGTCACAAAGACATTGCAGCATATCTTCTTGTTCCGAACATTGAAGACGGAGCCGCATGGGCGGTAATGACATTCGCGCTCGCAGGCGTTCTTATGGGCTACCTGTGGCACAACGCGTACCCAAGCCACGTTCTTATGGGAGATGCCGGAAGCCGAGCGCTGGGATTCTACATTGGCGTGTGCGTCCTGATTACCCGAAACCCGTTCATGATTTTTGCCACTTCAACAGTAATTTTTATAAACGGCGGAATGGGACTTTTAAAAGTCTTCCTGAAGCGATTCTTCCACATTTCAATTCTTTCGAACATCCGCTTCCCGTTGCACGACCACATGCGAAAAAACCACGGCTGGTCGCCGACTCAGGTTCTCGTAAAGTTCCTGATTTTGCAGATTCTTGTAACAGTTGCAATCGTGGGCGTTATCTTTAAGATTCGATAGATTTTCAAAAACTCCGGCAATGACAGATGTTTCAAGTATGTAAATGACAGAATCTTCACTGTCGAGTTTCAAGACCTAATAAAAAATGCGGTGGTTGAGCGTAGTCGAAACCACCGCATTTTTTTTACACTGACTTATAAAATCGACATTTAACCTATTTGCAATTATTTCTGCAAAAAGAGCGCAGCAAGCGTTTCTGCATCCGCAATGATATTCTTTACGTAGCAATATTCGTTCGGCTGGTGACAAACTTCGTCCAAAGTGCTCCAAATAGCCGCGTTGAATCCGAGGCAACGAAGCTCCGCGCCGACAGTGCCTCCGCCGATTCCGATAGTTCTTGCCGTGCGACCGTGAGCCTCTTTTATTGCCGAGGCAAGCCGAGTCACAACAGGAGCGTCCGCAGGAGTTGCAGGAGACTCCGCAGCCTGAGGCTCGCTCACTTCAATCTTCACGTCATATTTCTGCTCAACCTCGCTCACACGTTTTTCAACTTCCTTTCGAACTTCAGCGAGCGTGTATTTTGGAAGGATTCGGCAGTCCATGTAAAAAATATCGTCGCCAGGAATAATGTTTATCGTTTCCACGTTCGACTCTTTTTTTGTCGGCTGGAACGTTGACCATGCAGGCGAGAACATTTCGTCCCGGTCACCAAAGAAATTCTCCAAATCGTTCAGGCGCAAAGCCAAATCGCAAGATGCAAGATGAGCGTTCCGTCCCTGGTCTGGCATTGAACCGTGGCTCTGCTTTCCAATTGTGTGGATTTTCAGCCAAAGAATATTTTTTTCCGCAATTTCGATTGTCTCACCTTTTGAGTCACCGCCGTCTGGAATCAGAATCAAATCTTCCTTTTTAAAAAGTTCCTTGTGCTCCCGCAAAAGAAATTTGATTCCGTAAGCCGACCCGAATTCCTCGTCAGCCATAAAGAGAAGCTTTACCGTGTGCTCAGGCACGATTCCGTTTTTAATGAACGCGAGGGCTGCAAAAACCCCGCTCACAAGCCCCTGCTGATTGTCCTCAACACCGCGACCGATGAGTTTTCCGTTTTTTTCGTCGTAAACAACTTTCCACGGGTCGCTGTTCCACATTTTAAGGTCTCCCGGCGGAACCACATCCATGTGAGCCATTACCCAAATCGAAAAATCATCACTTTTTCCAGGAATCGTAAGAATCATGTTCGGGCGAATTCCGCTCGGAACGCGCTCGTCCTTAGCGTCAAAACGTTCGATTGCGTTTTCGGCAAATCCAGAGTCAATCAAATATTTTTTGAGAGCCTCACATTTTTTGAGTTCCCCTTCCCCACCGCTTTCCGGTGCCATTGCCGGAATGGAAGTGAGCAAAGTTTCAAGCTCAATCATTTTTTTTTCGTCGGCGTTAATCGTCGCCTTTAATTTTTCAAAATCTGTCATTTATATCTCCTGATTTTTATTTTCATTTTTAAGTTTTTCAAGATGCATTCTCAGCTGCTCGATGAACGAAATCTGCTCGGACTTGAACGCAAGAACAAAATGCCGTTTTTCCTTAAGCTCTGCATTTTTCTTGCGGATAGATTCCTTGAACACTTCAATCCGAACGATAACATCTTTTTCTTTTGCGAACACGCGGATTTTCGCAAGGATTTTAAGCGAATAGCACAAGTCAATTGCAAAAACGCCGTAAAAAAATCCGATGAAAAACGAGAAAGAAAGATGCTCGGCAAGCCAATAAAGAGAATCCAGAATGTGGGGATGAATCAAAAAGTAGTAAAGCCCGCTCAAAATCCACCAGAAAAAGCTATACATCGGGCAAATGATTCCCTGAATATTTCCCCAGCAAGACGAATAGTCCCAAAGTTTTATCTTCATTCCGTGAATAAAAATAAGCCCCGCAATGTATTCAATTAACGTAATGACCAGCGCCATGATAACAAAAAGAATGCTTTTTTGAAGGACTGGATTTTCTATAAAACTCACGTCGATAAAACTCATCATGCAGAGCACGCAAAGACTGAACCCGTACAGAGGCAAATACGGCCCGACCAAAAATCCAGGATTTATCCACTTTCGCTCAGGATTATTGCCCGAAAAGAATCTCCGCCAGATTAATTCGAGGCTCCAGCCGATAAGGCTCCCGCCAAAAAACAAAAATGCAAGTACAAGTGGTAAAGTCATAAATTCCCCGCAAAGATTTTTATGTCTTCATTATATACTTTTTCGAACGAACTGTCGCCAGTAAGTGCCGCAAACATTTTTAGCCATGCAAATAATATAGAAAGAAGATACAAGATGACGTATTTTTTTTCAGTCTTGCGGTAAATGTCACAAAAACGTATACTTTTAAGACAAATTACATGAATCTGTATTAGATTAATTGTCCGCTGCAAATGATTCTTGTTTGGAATGCAGCCGCGCAGTTTATGTTGCCTCAAAAACTCCTGCGCGTAAAAATCAAAATCCTTATGGAGGTTCGTGAATGACTCACGCACACAAAAACCTTTTCAACTGGCTTTCTGACGAGATTAACGACACAAAAATTCTTTTCAGAAACATCCCTTCACTCACAATCGCATTCTTTTTTCTTTCTGTAGTTTGCGCAAATCTTATGGCAAACAAAGAGCTTGTGAATTTAAGTTTCGTCGCTTTTGACTGTGGCTTTGTTTTCAGCTGGATTATGTTTCTCTGCATGGACGTAATCTGCAAACGCTGGGGCGCAAAAGCAAGCATCAAAGTTTCAGTCTGCGCACTCCTCGTAAACCTTGCCGTTTCGGGAATTTTCGCACTGCTCTCAAAGGCACCTGGAATGTGGGGTGAGTATTACACAAACGAGAGTCTTGAAGTAAACACGGCTCTGAACAACACTTTCGGCGGGGCCTGGTACGTTGTTCTTGGCTCAGGGCTTGCATTCATCACCTCTGCCATCGTGAACGCACTCTTGAATTCCGCAATCGGAAACAGACTGAAGAAAAACAACTTCGTTTCTTTTGCGATTCGTTCATTTGCTTCAACAATGATTGGGCAGTTCGTTGACAATCTTATTTTCGCAACGGTTGTTTCAAAAATCTTCTTTGGTTGGACCTGGACTCAGGTTTTGGTTTGTTCCGCAATCGGGGCTGTAAGCGAACTTTTGGGCGAAGTCCTTTTCTCAGGCGTTGGCTACAAAGTCGTTCGCAGCTGGGAAAAAGACGGCGTTGGCGAGCAGTATCTCGATAAAATAAGGGAATCAGAAGCCGTTTAAGCCGATAAAAATCAGTTTTCAGATTTCTAACGCAGATAAACACAGATAGGCGCAGATTGGTCACAGAACTTAGAATATATCTGCGTTCCAGCTGCGCGTACCACGTTCATCTGCGTCAGAAAATTAACGGAAACGCTAAAAATCCACTTTGCGATTGCAAGCGAACTCGTGCGTTTCCCGCAAGTTTTTCCAGCGAAAAACTCGCGCTTTGGTGGAAACACTTGCAGTTACTCACGAAACGCGGCGACAAGCAAAGCCGCGTTTCGCGGGTGCAGTTTTGTTGCTCACGCTACGCTCGCAACTTTAGTGGGGCAAGCAAACTTACGGTGGTTGAGCGGAGTCGAAACCACCTTCATACACACAGATTAGCACAGATGGGACACAGATTTTTTCATCGGTGTCTTATCACTGTTTATCTGTGCCAGAAAAAT
>NZ_JPUF01000051.1 GCF_014737315.1 Treponema zioleckii
CAACTCATAGCGGGGAATCAGAATCTCCACCCACGGGGCTGTGATTCCGTCAATCGTCTCCTCTTTTCCGATTGCGACCACCTTGACGGGAAATCTGTGCTGCAGGCTGCAGAGTCGATTGGATTTTAGAGATGGGTAGTCTCTGACTCGTAAGCCTTCCTCTGAATCTACATACATTGTATCAATTACTTTTTCATTTTCATAAAAGAGGCTTTTATCTGCAAATGATGAAGCAGCCAAAATTGTAAAACTAAATAATATACAAATTAATTTTTTCATACTTTCTCTCAAAAAGCGCCCCAGTGCGGGCGTCCATATAACCTTTGTTATGTAATTAGTCTTGGTACGCAATTTCAATTTTACTTAAATCAACAGACTCATCTTTTATAATATCGTTAAAAGAAAAATAAACAGTTTCTTTAAAGTTTTCTTTTGCTGAAATTTTGATTTTACTAAAATCTATTATATTGCTTGCAGGAGAATCTATATAAGCACGTAGATTCGCACCTTCATAATTCAAGCTTAAAAACATATTTGAATAATTTATTGGAAAATCGTTTGCATTAAAAATTTCAACTTTGCATTTTTAATTGCTTTTGTTTTGGGGTTGAATTTTAGAAAATCAATATTAATTTTTACAATCTCATTTTCTATAACCCAACTTTTTATTTTTATGTCAGAAATCGCAAAACACATTAATGATTGCTCGTAATAAGGGATTTTTACACTATCAATATAATTAAACTTAGCTTGGCAGCGGTATATTGTTCCTGTTTTATTTTGATGTAAAACAATATCATTTACGATTTTATTGCTGTATTCTTCATCAGTTCCAATTCCAATAATCTTGTTAGTATCGGTTACAAATCTTATATTTGGTTGCCAGCCATTAAATACAACAAAGCTTCCAAACAAAACGACTGACTCGCCAATTTTCATATTTTTTGTAAAAGGCTCTATCTCTTTCTCTGCATAGATAAAAGCAAGTGAATATATAAAAATAAAAATGTAAAAATCTGTTTTTTCATTCTTTTCCCAAAAGCGCCCTAGTGTGCCTGTCGCCATAACAATGAGTTAAACCGCAGGCGGCTTGACCGCCTGTCGGCTTTGAACTTCTTGTTATGTGAAATTCTACTCAATCATCAATTTGATATTATCAACAACAGTATTAATTTCCTCTTCTGTTGCTTTTTCTATAAAGTCGCAGTTTCTTTGAGTCCAGTCAAGATTTTTTACCTGGTCGCTCAAAATGCAACCGTTGATAGAATGATTGTCTAAGACAATTTCAAAAGGATAACCTTTTATATGGCTTGTTATAGGACAGAACAAAGCAAGCCCAATCTTTTTATTGTATATTTTCTGAGAAACACAAATCGCAGGGCGGCGACCTTTTTGCTCATGTCCGGCTTGCGGGTCAAAGTCCAGCCAAACCAAGTCGCCTTTTTCTGGAACATAATTTGATTTTACCATTCTTCGTTACCTATCGCATGGCCTGTTGATATTTCTGAATGGATGTTTTCCGAAGTAACCATAGCCAACATATCATCAAGAGTCTTTTTTTGAGGAAGAATTACTATTTTTCCTTTTTCGACAATCACTTCAATTTTACTGCCACTTTTTACATTATTGTCTTTTGCCCAAAGAGAAGGAATCCTAAAACCAAGGCTGTTGCCCCATTTCTGAACTACTGCCTGCATAATGTACCTCCATGTATTTAGTATATACAATGTATATTCTGTATTGTCAAGGAAAATGTAAAAAAAATGTGGCTTGCATTACCGAAAGAACCTGGGTAGAGGTAGCTTCGCCGAAGCGGAGTTTCAGGTTTTATTTGACGGTCATTGTTTTGTTTTGAACAACGTTGGTAGCATTTGTTTTTGTTACTTCTGTTTGCACAGAAGGATTGCCGTGTTTAGGCATTACAACTTTTGATAAATCGTTCGATTTTCCTTTTATCCAATTTTCAATCTGATTACATGCTTCTGGAGTTGTGCGGATTAATGTTTGAAATAGATTTTTTTCTGAAACTTCATCTATATACATTTTCATGTAGTCGCCGTCGATTATCAAATAAATATAGAATGGAGTTTCTTTCTTATATAATGGTAAAAAGTTTTCTTGCGGATGTGCAGTTGATTCGGAATATAATTGTGCATTACTGTACATTTTATAAACTTTGTATTTTACAAAATCAACGGAAGAAGACTCTGTAGATACTAAAAAGCAACATTCTCCTTTTCCCTTTTGACTATTTCGTAAAAAAATATAAAAATCTGAAAAACCATAATATCCTAAATTGAAATCATCCAATAAAGTTGCTGGATTTTCATATTGGTTTTTCCAACTCGCCCAAAAAGGTTCATTTTTATATATAATTGAAAATTTATCATTTTTATTCTTTAATTGCTCATAATAATAGGAAGGAACCCAATAAGATTGTCTTATCTCATCAGAAACTTGTATCGTATTTTGAGTAAAAGTAACATCTTCAATATTCACTAATAAAGCTTTTGGATTATCTTTTTTATAAAGAATTATATATAATTCTTTTGTATCATCTGGATTACTAAAACCAATACCATCGTTAGCCTTTAAATGAAGAATTTCATCTTTTGAAATATAATATTGTTTTCCGATTAATGATGTCCAAGTAAAATCTTTCTTAGCTTTAAAACTAAATTGTTGCGAATAAATGTTTATGCAAGAAGATAGTAAAAAAAGAAGAAGTAATACTTTATTTTTCATTTTTATATGTCTCCGTATAATTAAAAGCATTGACAATTTCCATATTATTCAATGGTATAGATTGTTCCTCAGTAGAAGTTATTAATCCATGATTTTTTTCTTTTCTGCTTTATAGCAAAAAGCAACCTTCTCTAATATCCCAAAACTTGTGGCAGTTTCTTTGGGTGAAACAGTATTTTTAATACTGTGAAACAAAGTCTTTTGTACTATGAAACAGTCTGTTTATTACTTTGAAACTGTTGACTCCCAGTTATATTCTTCTGTAAAACGGGTGTATGCTGGCTTTTCTGCAATTCCGTGTTTTTCAAAAATATTTTGAAAAATTTTCTGATCCTTTGGCATTACAGCTACTTCTTCTCTGTAAAATCTGTAGTATTTTGTATGGCCGAATCTGGCAAGTAACTCTTTTTTTACTTCCTTTGCTATTTGATATGGCAAATCATTTAAGATATTTTTAATGCCCCAGGCAAGATTTATTTTGTTTGTACTATTAAAAAACTTGCAATCATGGTTTGCGGCAGGAAAAAGTTTTGGATTCAAAACTTTAATGGTGATATTGTCCTGGGAAATTTCCAAAAAAGAAAGATAGCGCAGACATTGCATAGATTTTTCACATTCAGAATTTGTGCATAGTGTGTAGTCTCTGGGAATTGAAAGTACCATATAAATATTTTTATATTTAAAAACAAAATCATGCAAGTAAAATAGTTTCTTATGTGGGTAACTTGTAAATAGTAATTCCCCATTTTTCTGTTAGAAATTGCAACAATTTTTATAAATCATGGCGGAAGTTTTTCCACCGTGAACGGGGCTCTGTTGAGCCCTTCAGTTCCGCTCAATCCGCTCTTTTATCTTCCCGGAAGCAAAACTTCGTCAGTGCCGAGCGCGGTGCAGCCTGAATTGTAGCCCTGCGTGCCGCTTCCGCGCTTTCCTGTCGGGATATAGATGGCTGAGCCGTCTTTCTTTTTCTGCCAGATGTGGTCGCTGTCTGTGATTTGCTCGGCTGCTTTTTCAAACGGCTTGTTGAGGTCAAGTTTTGCCCTTTTCATTTCCGATTCACGAGTCTGCTTTGAAAGCCATTCGAGAGTGGCGGTCGTGCTGTGTCCGTAAAACCATGCCGACATGTGCCCGACGTTGCCGCTCAAATTTATCTGATAAATGCCGAGCGTGCTTTGTCTGGAAGTAAGTTCGCGAACGATTTTGTTACGGCTTTCCACACTTGTTTTTTCGTCAAGATACATATCCGCGCTTTCAGGCGAAACGCCGCACAAGCCCTTGAAGAGCACGCTGTATTCGGTGTTTTCGCCTGCGGTGCTGTAGTACAAAATATTGTCGTCGGAGATGAGATAGAACCAGTTGTTGTAGTCAACTGCCTTTCCGTCCGCGTCAGTCTTCCAGATGAGTTTTCCGTCAGCTACTGCGCTAAAGCTCTTTGTTCCCGCAAAAGTCTCGCCTTTGTTGAAGTTCGTTCCCCACTTGCAGCTCAAAGGCAAAAGAGCCGCAAAATAGTTGTCCCTCTGTGCTGCCAAAGCCATGACAGTCATGCCGCCCATGCTCTGCCCGGAGCCGTAAATGCGGTTTTTGTCGATGCTGTATTTTTCAGTGAGCGAGTCCAAAAGCTCAAGGACTGCGGGCGCGGCACAGCTCAAAGTCCAGTTGTCCCGGGCAATACGAAGATTGTAATGCGGATTTTCGGCGTTCATATAAAAATCCTCGCTGATTGCAGGGCAAACCACGATTGCGCCGTCCACCCCTTGCGCTTTCAGCAAGTCGCGGAACTGACTTGAAGCGTAATTTGCCGCCCCTTGAGACTCGCAAAGAGTGAGCATCGGGTCAATATCCATTGAGCCTGCGTCGTGCAAATGAAGAACAAGCGCGTATTTTTTGCTCGCGTCGTAATCAGAAGGGACATAAAGCGCATAAGGAAGCTCGAAGTCCCAGTATTTTCCGTTTGCTTCGTCAAAACAATTCGTTGCCTTGAACGCGCCGTTTCCCACCTGGTGAAGCTCAAAGCCTGCGATTTCGGGAATTGAGTATGTTCCGTCTTTTGCGTATCGATAATGCTCGGCAGGTCGCTTTCCGTGAGTCTGCGGGTCTATGCCGATGTATTCATAATCGTAATAGTTGCCTTTCTCTGTGCTCGACGGTGTTATAGTGCAGTTTTTGCTCACAATCGGCTTTGTCTGCGTAACGCCTGCCGCCATCGTTGCCTTGTAAGAGCGCGCGTATCGACCGACAGAATAATCCGTGTTCACTTCGATGATGACGTAGCGGCCGCTTTTACTTCCGCCTTTTTGAGAAACTTCAGGCTCTTCATTCAAATAAACGGCGAGCGGCTTTCCTGCGTCTTTTCCAGAGTTCAAGTCTTTTTCAGAAAGTGAAAGCCCGTAATCCCAAACGGCAAAAGTTGAAAGGTCAAGTTTTGCGCCGGTCAACTCTCGGTCATATTCCACGACGATTGCACGCGGTTTTGAGCCGTCCATTCCGATTGTGCCGATGACGCTCACGCCAACAATTGCCTCGTCCGCGTTCACTGTTTCTTTTGGTGTGCTGGCACAAGAAAAAAGCATAAGTGCTGAAAGTGCCACTGCCGCTTTTGCAAAAAATCTATTCATATTCAAAACGCTCCTATTTTGATTGGCTAAATAGCCAGTCACGGATTCCCTCGTAGTTGTAAGCCAAGCTCCAGGTGTACATGTGGCTTCCGCCCGCGATGACGTTCATGCGAATGTCCGCGTCTTTTTTGAGCATCGCGTTTGTGTCTGCATTGCGCTCATCTTCGCTTGCTTTGCCGTTCCACATACTTTCGCCGCGAGCGACTTTTGAGCCAAGTCTTTCCCACAAGTCCACTGCTTTACTCATCGCAGGGTACGCTTTTTCGTCGCCCTCGCAAACAACAATCCAGAGCTTTTTGTCTTTCATTGCCTTCATTTCTTCGACGTTCCACTGACCCGCTACCAAAAACTGAGCCGCAAACAAATCGGGGTGCTTGTCAGAAAGCGCAATGTTCGTCATGCAGCCTTGCGACTGTCCCGTGCCGTAAATGCGGTTTTCGTCAACGGCGTAAGTTTTGATGACGCTGTGCAAAAGATTGTCCACCGCAGTAAGTCCCACAGTCCAGACGTATTCGTCTGTCGTGAGTGCGCCGTATTTTTTTACCACGTCAAGCGGATACTGAACCGCCACGACGATAGCCTTGTGCTTTGTCTGCTCGTCCTCGCTCGCCCAAATCGTGCCGCCGTTTCCCTGCGTCAGGGTCGCAGTGTCAATCGAAGTATCCGCGCTTGCGTCTGGCACAAAAAAGACGAGCGGATATTTTTCTTCGTCGTTGTATTCTTCGGGCAGATAGATGAAATACGGCAGCGTGATTCCCGTTTCGCTGTCGGTGAATGTCTTTTTCTCAAAGTCTTCTATCACGAGTTCCTTCGCCGATGTGGAAACAAAAGCCTCCGCGCTTGCCTTGAACACAGTGCCGTCAGTCGCCTTAATATCAGCTTTTTGAACGACTTTTGCGCTCAAATCCACAGGAGCACCATCATCTTCAAAACGAGGACCGTTGCCCTCTTTGGCGTTGCCTGCCTCCTTCTTTTCGCGAGGTGGCATTTTTCCGTCAGTTTTGTCCCATTTATTTTCATAGACAAGGCGGATTTTTAGCGTGTTTCCCTCAAAATCCAACGCTTCGATTTTTCTTCCCTCAACGCTGTATGTTTCGAAGGTTACTGAAGAAGTGTCAATTTCTTTTGCATATTCCAAAATGACAGCAGACACTTTCTGACCGTCACCGAAACTTTCCGCGATTGTGCTGACAAGAGGTTTTGATGTTGTTTGTGATTGATTTGATACGCAGGAGCAGACGAAAAGCGCACAAGACAAAAGTGCCACTGCCCCCAACAGAGTGTGTTTCATAGAGTTCTCCTAAAATGAAACGATTGACCAAAATGATTGGGTAGCGGCAGACTCCCGCAACGAGATAAATAATGAACGTATTATAAAGGCTTTCTGTCGTTTTCGTAAATAAAAAGTTTGTTAGACAGCATTTTTTTAATTTTTGATTGTGTGCAGAATTTTTGGGAACAATACCGTTCGATACCGTTTAATTACTCCGCCAAAAGCCTTACTCAAGCGCTTTCAGCTTCTTTTTGTCCTCGTACATTTCTTTGTCGGCGCGCTCGAATATATCCGAAACAAAATTGTCGTTCTCAGGATTGTATTCGGCAATTCCGGCAGCTATGATTACACCCTCGCCTTTCTTCTTGTTCTCAAGAACTTGGCGACGCAATTTGTCCATAATCTCGTGCCTGGCTGAATAATCATTTCCGCGAAGGAATACGACAAACTCATCTCCGCCAACCCTGAACACAGGACTGTGAGCGAAAAACTCGCACAAAAGCTGCGCTGACAAACGGATATATTCATCTCCGGCAGTATGTCCCCTCGTATCGTTGATTTGCTTTAAGTTGTTCGTGTCGCAAACAACAAGCGCGAAAGTCAGATAATCAAGTCCGTTGTCCATGTTCCCCTGCACAGACTCTTCAAGTTCCTTGTAAGCGGTCTTGTTCTTTACGCCTGTGAGGTCATCGCGGCGAGCAAGTTCTTTGGCAATTCTTAGTTCTTTTAGGTGTCGATTTTCTTTTTTGATTTCATCGTCCACATTTTCAACGCAGATTATAAAATGCGTTCCGTCGCTGCTTTTGCGGACTGTCATTCTGGTGTACTGGGCTTGTCCAGAGGCGATTACGCGATAAGTTATGCTGCAATCTTTATGACTCGACATTGTGGCAATCATGTTGGCTTTGTCTATGAAGGCGGCAACTTTCTCACAATCCTGCTCGTGAATAATGTGCGGAATGTTTTCCATACATTCGCTGTAAAAATCCTCGCCCGATTTGTCGATTTCCAGTTGCCCGTAGATGTTGTTGACCTGATAGCAAACGTAAGAATTTTTTTCAATGTCCACGTAGTAAATTTCGTCATAGATAGACGCAAGACTTTCGGCAATCTGTCCGAATGTGATTGTCTGCTTTTGCTTTTCTTTTTGGGCTTTTTCAGCGTTGAGCTCGTCTTCTATGTCTTTTTCATAGAAGATAAGATACTGCCCGTTGCTTTCTCGCATCATCGTAAAAAGGAAAAAGCGAGGCTCGTTGTTTACCAACACCCTGTATTTGAACGAAAAAGACTTCCTTCCTTCAAGGTTTTTCAATATTGTTTCTTTGCTGTAAAAGCTTTTTGCATATTCCCAGTCGTTAGGAAAAACGCATTTCTCAATACTTTCCAATGCGTCTTTAAAGAAATTCTTTCCGGTTGCCACAGCGTCCAAGCTCATGTATTTTTGGCTTTTTGAAAAACTTAAGTATTCGCCTGACTCTATATCGATGTAAAAAATGGCTTCGTAATCTTCTGCCATTGAAGAAGCGATATGGTCGTGTATCATTTTCTCTTTTTTTTCGCTTGCCTGCACAAATGTATGAACGAGGCAAATTCCAATCATAAGCCCTGTGGCATAGAACGGGAAAAAAGCATTTATAATCTGGAATGTGAGGAAAAGGCCAAGAACCATGCTTGTTGCGGCAACCGCCTTATACCTTGTTTTTTGCCTTTCTGTGCTGTTGTGGGCAACGTGCAGCATATAAGCGGTGATTACAGCGTAAAAGGCAATTTGAAGAAGGAACGAGAGATTTCTTCCGACTTCTCCGATATATTCGTTTTTATCGTTAAAAGAAAACATAAAATGGTAGGAGCGGTTTAATATCAGACAAACCACTCCGATTACGAACACAGCCCACACCGCATGAATCATACCCCTACTGCGCCAGCCCCTGCTGTCAAGATATGCCACCATGTATCGAGTCCACGTTACCATGGTCAAAAGCATAAACATAAAATAAAAGACGGTCAGATAATATATATACGGAAAAAAAGCCTGAACTTCTTTGTGCTCGTACAAAAGTCCCCATGTCATATCCACAAGGATGTAGCAACATGAGGCAAGAAGAAACCAATTGTAACGAACCTGCACAAGATTCCGTTTGCCTTGCGTTTTATCATTAAATCCATAATTCGTGAACAATTCCCAGTTCAATATTAAATTTAATATCAGCACTACAGCCGGGGGTATCGCATATAGCATTTGGGTTTATAACCTCCATATATTCCGAACTTTTCTGAATTATTCATACTTTTTTTAATGGGCAATTTATATAAATTATATCATATTTTTAAGATGTTTTTTTAAAAATCGGAATTTTTCTGCTGCCGGTTGCGTTTTTTTTGCAAAAAAATGGAAAGCTCAGCTTCTTGTTTGGAATGACGAGTTAAAAGCGACTGCGGAAGTGGCGAAGATGATTTTATAAAGTCAATTTTCAAATCAATTCAGTTTGAGCACACTTTGCCAGCCAGCCTCGTACATTTTTGCAAGAAAAGGCGAAATCGCGGCGGTGCTTTTTTCGAACGTGGTAACGTCCATGTCACGGTGCGCGCCCGTATCATGCCGGTCAACCAGCCCGGCTTTGGCGTGGTGTACACTTCCGAAAGCAGTGCCCTTTCGATAACTTCACGGATTTGCGATTCAGAATAAATCATTTATTACACCCAGTTAAAATTTTTCTTCAATAAAGTACCACAAATTTGGGCTTTTTGAAAATATTCTTGTTTGTTTGCTTTTTTTTGTATAGTGTTAGGATATAACAATATCTTAAAAAGGAGGGCTTTTATGAAAAAGTCTAATTTGTTTATGGCTGTTTTGTTGGCAGTTTCTATGGTTTTTGGTTTCGTTGGTTGTTCTGACGATGATGATGAAAAATCTTCTGGTATTGTATACAAGTGTACTTCTGATGAAGGAACACAAACTGTAACTTTCAACGATGACAAAACCTATGTTGTTCATGCGAATGGAAGCTTTACGGAAGAAGGTTTTACTGTCACTCTGAATCTTGATTGGGAAACAGGAACATATACAGGAGATCCTTCAAAAGACGGCGAAATCAAATTTAAAAAGGCAAAAGAAGTTAGTGAAGACACATTGGATGCAGTTTTGGCGGCTGCTGCTGAGGCTGGAAAAACTTCAATTTCTGTCACAAATAAAGAAGCTCCGTTGACGGCTGTTTCTTCATCAACAGAAGAAACTTTAACAATCAGCGGCGGAAAATTTACAATGGACGAGGATGAGTTCACCAAACAGTAATTTTTTTGATTAATCAATTTGCGGGGGCAAGCACTGCCTCCGCTTTTTTTTTGCTCAATAATCCGCGTCATGCGCGACGGCGGTCAAATCAGAAATGCAGGTGTCGGAATATTTCGTGCCTTTGTACACGCCGAGGATTTCAAGCTTCACAAAAAGTTTGAAGCTTTTGTTCATGTATTTTTCGGGAAGGGAAAATTCAAAGTCCTTGCGGTCCGTATTCAGGAAAGCCGCCTTCCCGTCGATTTCATCGGAAAAAGTGACTTCTTCTTCGGCGACGCATTCAGGATTCCATAATAAATATCGTGTTCTGATACGGCGGGTGAATGTCTCGTAATATTTCACGCATTCATACAAGTCATAAGCGGCGGCATAAACAGTGATTCTTGCGTCTTTTACTCGGCCGTTCTTTTTGTAAAGGTCTGCATTCTTCTGATATCCGTTGTGCATTGTGAGCGAGAGTTTCAGTTTTTCGCCGTAATACCCCTGAGAGAGCGCGCCGCCGTAATTTTTTTCATCAACAGGAATCATAACCCATTCGCCGATTCCGTCCCCGTCAGCGCCTTCAACCCACGCGGTGTCAGTTTCCGCCCTGCTCGTGATATCTTCGGTTTTCCGAACATGCGGACTATTGTAATGTTCATACGAAACTGCGCGCGAAGCGACTTTCATGTCGTTGATTCTGTTGATTTCATAAAAATCATCTCTCTTGCCTTCTTCCACGAGTGCGGAGCTTCTTCCTTCCTTCCAGACGAAACTGTCTTCCCTCATGTTGCTTTTTATGTTCACATAAACTTCCGACTGCAAAACAGGCAAAATCCTCTTCGCAATGTCGGAAAGCTCAAAGTCATACTCGTAGTCAGAATCTTGCGGGGGAAAATTTTCCGAAGCGAGAGGAAGCAACGAAAATGCAGCTGCAAACAGAACTAAAATCAAACACTTCATAAAATCATCACTCCAAGCCCATCAGTTTTGCCCACGCGCCTTCGTAAAAATCGTGGAGTTCTTTTACGCAGAGCATGGCTTCTTCCTTCGGAATGTCGTGGATAATGACTTCAAAAAGTCCTGTGAATTCTCCCGAAATTATCATGTGCTCCAGCATCGGCGGAAGAGAATGCGTCTTGAATCCCTGCTCGCGCATTACATCATAATATTTGTGGGTTATGTCGATTTCTGTTTCAACAAGGTCGTGTATGTAGTTTTCCCATTTTGTTCCTTCCGACGCATTCAGAATAAGCCGGAAAGAATCTTTGTGCTCAAATGCGTACTCGAACATTTCCGCCATTCCGTTTTCGGAAAAATCGCTCATGTGCTTCGACCATTCGGATTTCGGCACTGAAAGAAAAGCATTTATGCACTTGTCAAAACAATTTCTTATGTATTCTGCGTGCGGCTGAACGAGCGCGTCAAAAAGTTCTTCCTTGCTTTTGTAGTAGCCGTAAAATGCGCCTGTCGTTACGCCAGCTTTTTTTACAATTTCTCGCAACGACGCGCCTCTGAATCCTTTTTCCAAAAATTCAGCAACCGCAATCTCATGGATTTTCTGCAAAGTATTTTCTGCCATGAAGTAAGTATATGGAAAGAAACTTTTATTGACAATAATATAACACCGTTATATAGTTAGCTAAAACTAACAGCAAGGAGCTAAAAATTGAATATCAGTCTTGGAGATGTTGAGACAACGGCGCTGATTCCTGTTGCGATTAAGGCGAACGAAACGTTGCGAAAAAATCCCCGCGTCCGCGATGAAGTGGCTGTGGAGATGATAAAGACGCTCGGAATCGACACAAAACCCTTTGACAAATTCATGTCCCACGAGGGAGTTATTGCCCGCACAGTAATGCTCGACCGCATGGTAAATGATTTTGTCGCGAAAAATCCGTCGGCAGTCATCGTGAATATGGCCTGCGGATTTGATAACCGATTTTCCCGCGTGGATAACGGCCGGGTTTTCTGGTTCGATTTGGATTTGCCCGATTCAATCGAAGTTCGGAAGAAAGTTTTTCCAAAGCGGGAGCGCGAGGAAATGATTTCGGGGAGCGTGCTTGAAAACGGCTGGTGCGAAAGAGTCCTTTCTGAAATCAAAAAGACAAATTCCAAAGTGCTTTTCCTTGCCGAAGGTCTTTTCATGTATCTTACTTTCGATGAAATCAAAAAACTGCTTTCCGTTCTCAAAGAAAATTTCCCGACCGGAACGTTGATTGCAGAGCAGAATAATCCCCTCATGGTCAAAAATCAAAAATATCACGACACGGTAAAGAATACGAATGCGGTCTTTAAAAGCGGCACTTGGAGCGGACAGGAAATTGCGGATTTGTGCGAGGGAATCCGTTTTGTTGAAGAGCACAGTTTTAACGAGGAGATGAAAAAGCACTCGTTCAGCGGCTGGCTTTTCGCAAAACTGCTTCCCAAAATGAACGACCGCTGGGCTGTTTTTGAGTGGTAGGAAGGGGAGGAGCGCATGAAAGTTACCAGAATCAACAACTGGTTTGAAAAGTTCGGGCGGTTTGAAGTAAAACACCGCTGGGCTTTTCTTATCTGCCTGATAGTTATTTCTGTCTTCGGAAGTCTGGGATTGAGCCGCCTTACGCTGGACAACGGCGAGGAAGACTGGTTTGACGACTGGGAGACCACGAAGAAAAATCAGGACCATTTTGAGGACATTTTTGGCTCGACTGACAGCCTGCTTGCCCACATCAAGGCGGACGATGTTTTTGACCCGGAAGTGCTAAAAATGATTGATGAGCTTGGCGACGACCTTTTGCAGAATGTTCCCTATGCGCAAAGCATAACGTCGCTCATGGAACTTTCCCTTCCAATCGGCACGGAAGAAGGCTTTGAAGTTACCAGCCCTTTTGAGGACGGCGTTCCGTCGGATGCTAGAGAGCTTGCAGAGAAAAAGGCCTTTATCTTAAGCCGACAGTCCCTTGTGAACACGCTTGTGAGTAAAGACGCCACAGAAACCTGGCTTATCGTGAATCTTGAACAGTACTCGGAAAATCTTACCGAAGCCATGGAAAAAATCGCACCGCCCGCGATGAAGGTTTTCAGCGACCCAAAGTACAAATCAGACAAATGGGAAATCCGGCCTGCCGGCATGAGCTATACCGAATACGAGGAAGAAGCCGTCACAATGAATCAGCTTGTCACGCGAATCCTCACGGGCTTTATCGTCATGCTCGTCTGTCTTACGGTTTTTATCCGCTCGCTACGCGGCATTGTCGTGCCGTCGATTTCAACTGTGGGCGCACTCACGACGACGCTTGGTTTTTCAGGCTGGCTTGGCATAAAAGGCAACAACTCAATGCTGATGATTACCGTGCTTCTTTCTATGGCGCTGGCGGTGGGCTATTCAGTTCACTACATCAACAGCTTCAAAATGCACTTTAGGAAAACTGGAAAAAGAAAAGAGTCAATCGTCTTGAGCGTGCGGGATTCAGGCTGGGCACTCTTTTTTACGGTGATTACCACAATGGCGGGAATGCTTTCCTTCCTTGCGGCGGGAATCAAACCTATGCGGTGGGTCGGAGGCATTACGGCGGCGGCAGTTTTTGCAGTCTTCGCCTACATCATCATTCTGCTTCCGGTGCTCTACAGTTTTGGAAAGGACAAAGAGCCAGATTCAACATTCGTGAACACGGAAGGAGCAACGAAAGCGGATTTGCGTGTTGAATCCATGGGAAAAGCAATCCTCAACAAAAAGTGGATTACCGTTATTGCAACCGCGCTGGTCATGGCGGCCGTGATTCCGGGCATTTTCAAAATCGAAGTGAACATGAATTATTCGGACATGATGGGAGAGCGAACTCCTTTCATCAAACGCCTTCTTGAAATCACCCGGAGCCAGCTTGGAAGTCAGTACGACTACGAAGTTCTGATTGAATATAAGGACGAAGATGCCATAAAAAATCCGCAGGTGCTCAAAAACATGGACATTTTGGCTGAACGAATCGGAACTTTGAGCCAGACGAAAGTCTCAAACGGAAAACCGCGCGTTTCTTCGGTCACAAAAATCATAAAAGAGATGAACCGCACGCTGAACGAAGACCGGGAAGACGCATACATCATCCCCGACGACCAGGATTTAGTGACGCAGATTATGTTCCTTTACGAGATTTCAGGCGGCACGGATTTGTACGACTACATCAGCAACGACTTCCGTGCAGCTTACCTTAAAGTAGAACTTTCGGGCTACGACGGAGAAGAAATCGTAAAAAATCTTGCAGACGTAAAAAAATGGGTAGCAGAGCTTTTCCCGGACGCAGAAAATGCGGGCGTTGTGGGCGAAGTCGTCCAGTATGCGCAGATGAACAGAAAACTCGTGCGTGGCTCAATCAAGTCAATCGGAACCTCGCTCGTTATAATTCTTCTTCTGCTTGTCCTTGCATTCACTTCGGTTCGGACAGGCTTTATCGCCATGATTCCGAATATTGTGCCGATTGCGCTGATTGGCGGAATTATGGGATACGCTGGCGTGAACTTGGACATGATTACCGCAATGATTATGCCGATGATTCTCGGAATCGCCGTTGACGACACGATTCACTTTACAAACCACATCAAATATCACTTTGAGCTTACCGGAAATTACCGGAGCGCAATAGAAAATTCCTACCGAGAAATCGGAAAAACGATGATTATGACCACGGTAATTCTCTGCGCCATGTTCGCGATTTTCCTTACCAGCACGATGAACGTTCTTGTGAACATCGGCTGGCTTTCGGTAGTTGGACTCGGAAGCGCACTGATTGCGGACTATACGATTACGCCAGTGCTGCTTTATATCGCAAAACCTTTCGGAAAAGAAAAATAAAACAAACGGATTTGTTCGAGAAAACACTTGATTTAATCCTTGTCATGCTGAACTTGATTCAGCATCTTTAAGGAATGAGATTCTGAGACAAGCTCAGAATGACGGATTTGAGCAAGCAGGCAAGGCGCGAAAGTGTCATGCGGACTGCGCTGAAAAAGTCATGCTGAACTTGTTTCAGCATCTGCATTGTACATAGTGCAGAGATTCCGAAACAACTTCGGAATGACGTTAGAAATCATGTATCAAAAGGAGATTTCACAATGAAAAAATCAATCGCATTCGCTTTTATCTTTCAGTTTTCAGTTCTCAGCTCTTTCGCCCAGTCGCTTTCGGGCTACGAGATTATGAAAAAGGCGGACGAAGTTCCTGAGCCAGTAACGGCTTCCTCCACGGCGACGCTCACGATTCACACAAAAAAAGGCTCGGACAGAATCCGCGAAGTCCTCATGAAAAGCAAGGATTACGGAGATGTCAAAAAAGAGGTCATCGTTTTTGTTAAGCCAAAAGATGTTTCGGGCACCGGCTACCTGATGTTCGATTATGCAGAGGACGCAAGCGGAAAAAAGAAGGACTCGGACAACTGGCTTTACATGCCCGCAATGAAAAAGACCCGCCGAATCGCTTCAAGCGGCTCGGAAAGCGACGGAAGCTTTATGGGAACGGACTTTACTTATCGCGACATGGGGGACCGCAGCCTGAACGACTACGACTACAATCTTCTTGGCGAGGAAAGCGTGGACGGAACTGACTGCTACAAAGTTGAATGCCTTGCAAAAGACAAAAATCAGAAAGACCCGCGCTACATTTCGTACATCGCAAAGTCGGATTTTATCCTTAGAAAGTGCGAGTTTTACGACCGACAGAACCAGCTTCACCGCGTTCTCACCTGCTACGACTTTACCACAATCAAGGGCCTTACCACCGCGCAAAAAATGAAGATGCAAAACGTGCAGAGCGGAAATTGGTCGCTTTTTGAGTCGGCAAACATCGTTTACGACGGCGGCGACATTGACGACTCGCTCTTTACCGTTTCGTCACTGGAAAAAGGAAGAATTCGATGAAAAACAAACGGATTTGTTCGCCGCTAACGCGCCTCACTCAAAAAAAGTGAAGCTCGTTAGACCTGAACAAATCCGTTTTCTAATAAAAGAGGCTGACTATGAAAAAAGTTCTATCTTTAATCTTTCATCTTTCCATTTTCATTTTTTCCCTCGCCTCCCAGGAAGTGCAGTTTTCAGGCGAAGCAGGGAGTTTTTGGGCGGGCGCAATTCGCTCGAAAAACCGCGGGGATTTCGTCTTAGGCGACACGTACCTGAACGGAAAATTCGAAGCTTTTTACAACAAATCTTCTGCGTATGCGGAAGGGCGCGCAGGATTCGATGAAACAGAAAACAAAACGTATGCAGAACTAAAAGAAATCTACCTCGACTACACGACGGACTTTTGGTCTCTCCGCGCAGGCAGGCAAAAGGCTGCATGGGGAAAGGCGGACGGAATTGACATTGTGAATGTACTCTGCCCCAAAGATTATTCTTCCACCCGCTCCCTTTTTGACGACGAGTATTTTGCAATCGACTCGGTGCGTTTTTCGCTCAACAAAGGAAATCTTTCCCTCGACGCATATTTCATTCCGATTTTGACGGTGGCAGAATTGCCAAAAGAGCAAAAAGCGCAACTTTCTTCTATCGAATTGCCCGAAAAGAACATAAAAAACGCTGAATACGCGCTAAAACTTTCGGGCTATTTTTCACGATTCGACATTTCGCTTTACGGCTTTTACGGCTGGGAAGACACGCCGTTTCTGGATTATGCGCCAAAAATCGAAAACGGAATGCAGACCGGAATCAAAATCAACGCCGGATACAAAAAAATGGCGATGTTTGGCGCAGATGCCGCTATTCCGATTGGCGAAACTGTACTGCGCCTTGAAGGAGCATTTTTCCCGAAAAGACATTTTCAAACCGCTGCGGAAAAAATACTTTCCGGCGGCGAAAACACCGAAGAGCACAACAATCTCGCAGCCCTTGCCGGTCTTGATTGGATGAGAGAAGGCTGGACGTTCACCGCACAGTATTTCTGCGACAGTCTTTTTGGCGAAACAGAAAATCTTGAGCGCACAAGAAAATTCGAGCACGGAACAACTCTCAGCATTTCAAAATCGCTTTTATCGGAGACGCTCAAACTTTCCGCTTCAGGCGTTCTTGTGCTGAAGGATTTTGACAGCGCAATCGAACTTTCAGGCGAATACAGCCTTTCCGATTCAATTTTTCTTGAACTCGGCGGCTACATTTTTAACGAAGGCAAAGAAACGGGCACTTACGGCAAATACAAAGACTACTCCAGCATTTACCTCAAAGCGTGGTACGTTTTTTAGAAAGCAAAATTACACAGTTACGGAGGAAATCAAATGTCGCAAAAACAAAAATCCCCGCTCTCACGCCTCTTGGCTTACGCGGGAAATTACAAAGCCCTCACCGTTACAGGGCTTTTTCTTTCGGCAGTGGCGCAGGTCGCCGGAATGGTGCCGTTCATCTCTGTGTGGCTGGTCGTGCGGGACTTAATCAGCGTGGCTCCGAATTTTGGCGAGGCGCACGATATTGTTCGCTACGGCTGGATTGCATTCGCGTCCGCAACCGGCGGAATTCTCATCTATTTTCTTGCGCTCATGTGCACTCATCTTGCGGCGTTCAGAACTGCCTCGAACATCAGAAAGCAGGGGATTGCCCATTTGATGAAGACTTCGTTCGGCTTTTTCGATTCGAACGGCTCCGGGCTTTTGCGGAACAAGCTCGACAACGGAGCGAGCGAAACGGAAACGCTTCTTGCGCACAATCTTGCGGACATCTCCGGAACGGCGGCAATGTTCATTTCCACAGTCGTTTTGATGTTCGTCTTCGACTGGAAAATGGGGGCAGCCTGCCTTCTTTCGGTTGTGATTTCGATTCTCATGCTCTGCACGATGATGGGCGGAAAAAACGCGAAGCTCATGCTGATTTATCAGGGCGCGCAGGACGAAATGGCAAAGGCCGGAACCGAATATGTTCGCGGAATTCCAGTCGTAAAAGTCTTCCAGCAGACCGTTTATTCGTTCCGGGCTTTTAAGGAAGCAATCGAAAACTACAGCAAACGCGCGGAAGAATACACAGACGGAGTTTGCCGGCTCCCGCAATCGGTAAACCTGACAGTTACGGAAGGCGTTTTCATCTTTTTGATTCCGGCAGCCCTTTTGCTTGCCCCAAAAGCACTTTCTAGCGGAACTTTCGCTGAATTTTTGACGGACTTCGCTTTTTATGCCGTGTTCAGCGCAATCATTTCAACAGCACTTGCCAGAATCATGTTCGCTTCAAGCGGAACGCTACTCGCGCGCACTGCCCTCGCACGAATCGACACCGTGATGAACGCGCCAGTCTTGAGCCAGTGCGAAAATCCAAAAGTTCCGCTCGACAACAGCATTGAATTTGAAAACGTAACATTCACCTACGAGGGAAGCGAAAATCCGGCCCTTTCAAATGTCTCTTTCAAAGCCAGAAGTGGCGAGACGATTGCATTGGTGGGAGAAAGCGGCGGCGGAAAGACAACGGCCGCAAGCCTCATTCCGCGGTTCTGGGATGTTCAAACGGGCGCAGTAAAAATCGGTGGCGTGAACGTAAAGGAAATCGAGCAGAAAGTTTTGATGGAAAAAATTTCCTTCGTCTTCCAGAATTCAAGGCTCTTCAAGACTTCGATTTTTGAAAATGTCCGCTCCGCCCGACCAGATGCGAGTCGCAAAGAAGTGCTTTTGGCCTTGAAAGATGCCCGCTGCGAAGACATCATCAAAAACCTTCCCGACGGAATCGACACCGTAATCGGCAGCAAGGGAACCTATCTTTCTGGCGGCGAGCAACAGAGAATCGCCCTTGCGCGCACAATCCTGAAAGACGCGCCGATTGTCGTTCTTGACGAAGCCACGGCATTCGCAGACCCGGAAAACGAAGAACTGATTCACGCGGCGTTGAGGCGGCTCACCAAAGGAAAAACCGTGGTGATGATTGCGCACAGACTTTCCACCGTCGTTGGCGCGGACAAAATCCTCGTTCTTGCTGGAGGAAAAATAATCGAAAGCGGCACGCACGAAGAACTCAAAAACGCAGGCGGAACTTACGCAAAAATGTGGGCGGACTACAACAAAGCCGCAGAATGGAAAATCGAAAACGCTTTGTCAGAATTTTGACTTCTAGTGTCATTCCGAACTTAATTCGGAATCTATGCACGCTGAAGACATGGATGCTGAATCAAGTTCAGCATGACACCAAGAAAAACAGCAAAATCAATCGTTTTTACAGACATAGCCATTAAAAAGGAGACAGAAAAATGTTCGGGGAAAAATTCAAAAGAAAATACGCGCTTTCAGACAAAGGCGTTTCAAACACAAAAAAAGGAATGTTCTGGACAATTATCGTGAACCTGATTGTCATGGGCGGAATGGGAATCCTCTATTTTTTGATGGAAGGATTCATGAAAACTCACACAAAAGGCGAAGCCCTTCCAAAAACGGCATTTTTCATCGCGCTGATTCTTGGATTCGTCGTCCTCTCGCTTTTGACGCACATTCAGCAGTACCGTTCGACTTACGGCCTGGTTTACGGCGAAATCAAGGAGATGAGAATCGGGATTGCCGAGCGACTCCGAAAGCTGCCCCTTTCCTTTTTCGGAAAGCGTGATTTGGCGGATTTGACCGAGACAATTATGAGCGACGTGAACCGCATGGAGCATGTCTGGTCGCACGTCTTAGGCTATCTCTACGGCTCCTACGTTTCAACCGCGATTGTGGCTGTAATGCTTGCCTTTTGTGACTGGCGTCTTATGATTTCCTGCCTTTGGGGAGTTCCCGTCGCCTTCGTACTTTTATTCGGCTCAAGAAAGATGGCAAAGCGGAATGCTAGAAAAAACAAAAAAAGCAAGTCTTGCCGTCTCCGACATCATGCAGGAAACAATCGAAAATCTCCGGGAAATTCACGCGACAAACCAGGAAGAAAAATTCCTTTCAGAAGTGAACAAAACGATTGATTTTCAGGAAAAGACGATGATTAAAGGCGAGCTTGCCACAGGAATCTTCGTGAACGCGGCCAGCGTCATCATGCGCCTCGGTGTCGCCACGACGATTCTCACAGGCGCGAACCTTATTCTTTCCGGGCAAGTTGATTTTATGACGCTCTTCATGTTTCTTCTCGTGATTACGCGAGTGTACGCTCCGTTCGACCAGAGCCTTGCCCTAATTGCGGAAGTGTTCATGTCGGAAGTGTCGGCCGAGCGGCTCATGGAAATCTACGACACAAAATCTGCCGGCGGAAAAAGCGAATTCAAGCCGAACGGACACGACATCGTTTTTGACAATGTTTCATTCTCCTATTCCGACGGAAAAGTTCTGGACGGAGTTTCGTTCACCGCAAAGGAAGGCGAAGTCACGGCCCTCGTAGGCGAGAGCGGAAGCGGAAAATCAACCTGCGCCCGACTTGCGGCCCGCCTTTGGGACGCGGACAGCGGAAAAATCACCGTGGGCGGAATCGACATAGACACAATCGAGCCGGAAACGCTTTTGACAGATTACTCGATGGTCTTTCAGGATGTAGTTCTTTTTGACGACACCGTTATGGAAAACATCAGGCTCGGAAAACACGGCGCGACGGACGAAGAAGTAATGCAGGCGGCTCGGGATGCCAAATGCGACGAGTTCGTGCAGAAACTTGCCGACGGCTACAACACAAAAATCGGCGAGAACGGCACCAAACTTTCAGGTGGCGAGCGGCAGAGAATCTCAATCGCCCGCGCCCTTCTCAAAAACGCGCCGATTGTACTTTTGGACGAAGCCACCGCCTCCCTTGATGTTGAAAACGAAAGCAAAGTGCAGTCGGCCCTTTCCCGCCTCTTGAAAGGCAAAACCGTCCTCGTCATCGCCCACCGAATGCGCACCGTGGAAAACGCGGACAAAATCGTAGTCTTGAAAGACGGAAAAGTCGCTGAACAAGGAAGCCCAAGCCAGTTGAAAGCAAAAGAAGGTTCACTCTTCGTAAAAATGCACGACTTGCAGGCAAAAGAAGCCAAGTGGAGCGTGTAACGCGGAGCGCAAAATCCCCAGGCTGTCCAAAAACTCGAAACTTTAGAGTCACCCCGAATTCGTTTCGGGGGCTCGTACAAAAAATGTAGTGTAGCTGCCGAAATAAATTCGGCATGACGCAAGTTTTTAGACAAGCTACCCGTCACGCTGAACTTGCAGCAAAGATTCCGAATCAAATTCGAAATAACATGGGTGATATTCGGAATGACAAAAATGTAATTTTAAAAAGTCCTATCAAATTCACTTCTTCGGAGTTACGGGCTTTTTCGGCTGTTTTGGCCTTTTTTCCGCAGTCGGTTGCTTTTTGTTTTTATTTGTCGAGACCGCTTTTTTGCCTTCGTCAGTGTTAAAATTCGCTTTCAGATAGAAATTTTCTATGGGCTGGTAGCCCAAGGGAGCGACAAGCTCATTCCAGTTCTTCGGAAGCTTGATTTCCGTGGTGACGAATCCGCCGCCGGGCATGACCTGCACTTTGTTTCGGTTTGCGTCTCCTGTGACGAGGAAGGCCGTGTCGCCTTTGTTCATCGTGGCGATTGTCATAATTTCGTCTTCGGCAACAATCGGCTTTAGCCATTCGGGTGTAGGCGTGAGTTTTGCCTGCTCAGCCTCGTCTTTTGCAAGCATTTCGTAATGCTCGTCAAAGCTTCGCCGTTTGAACTGCTGACTTCCTGTGTTCGCCCAGTAGTGAGCGTAGGTGCGAAGTGCAAGAGGACGGCGGGCGGTCTCAATCAGCGCGTCTTCCAAATCCGATTTTGTCTTGTATTCCTTTGCAAGGTCCTTTGCCACATATTCGGTGATGAAAACGGTGCGCGGAACCTGCGGCTTTGTGTTTCCAAGTCCGTTCTGCTGTTTTTCTGTAATATCGAAGGCCATAAGATTCATGATTTTTTCGGCATCGTCTGTAGCTGGCGTAATGTTGTTTCCCCATGCAAGCGCGCTTCCCGCTGTGATTGTGTTTGCGTTCAAATCGAATCCCTGCTGAACATGGTACGGCTTCCATCCGATTTTCGCGCACGCTTCGTCGTCTTCGCTGAATGTGAATGGCGTGAGATAGCCAAAAGAGCCCATTCGGTTTTCTTTGACGTAGTAGCCGCCAATGTTGAGCATAGCCAAATCAATGAATCGTCCCAGAGCTTTGTTTGCTTTTTCGCTTATCATTCCCTGCTGATTGTCGATTCCGAGCTGGCGGGCAAGCGGGCCGTTGAGCCATGCAAACGGAGTCCAGCCGTGAGTTGAGGCAAGGGGTTTTCTCCATTCTCCGTTGTTCATTCCCTGCACAAACGCAATGCAGACTGGCATGAACTCAGGCGGGACTCCTGCCATTACAGCATTTGCCGCCACCGTGTAAACCGTACATTCCCGGTAAGCAAGGGCAAAAGTGCCGAGGACATCGCTTCCCTTAAAGCCTGTGAATTTAAGATACTCCTGAATCTTTTCGTCAGTTGGCGGAACAACTGGAAGTCCGTCAGTCCAGCCGTTAATCTGCATGTATTCCTGAATCTCGTCGTAATTTCCGTAATAGATGATTTCATCGGCCGGCCGTTTTCCTTCGGGAGCATATTTTGCGATTTCTTCTTTTGTAATCTGTGTTGTAAGGGCATTTTTTATCTGCGGCCAGAGAACTTCCCTTGCATTCTTTTTGAGTTCGTCCGTGGAATGGGAAGCAAAGGCTCCCGGATATTCTGCCGTGCGAAGGACTGGAACGCCACGGTTTACGCCAGTTGAATGAACCTGAGCCACGAAAGTTGGAGCGGCAACGGTTACGGTCGGAATCCCGATATATTCTGCTGCGATGGAGTCTCCCGTTTCTTTTGTGGTGCAAAGCCCGCAGCCACAGTTTCCAACGATTACGGCATCAACTTTGAGTTCTTTGAGTTTTTCCTGAAAAGCGCGAGTCTTTTCTGTCTGCCCGAAAACTGAATATGGCCCTGCCTGACCGATATCGTCAAACATGTAGATTTTTGCGGTGGGAAATTCTTTTTCGATGCAACGCTTAAGCTCGTTGTGGGTGGTGACTGCCATAAAAGAGCCGCCCACAAGCGCGATTGTCTTTCCTTTGAGATTGTCGAGCCTTTTTACCTGTTTAATCATTGGCACATCGTGATAGCCCACCGGGGAAACGATTGCGTAGTTTTCACGACCGTCGTCGGCATACTGGGGAACAAAGCAAACGCCGTCCACACATTCATCGGGATTGGTGCTGTATTTTGTCGCGGCAAAAGCGGTGTTTGAGATTGTCGAAAATAGCACGGCAAGTGCGGCACACAGTGAAATCAGTTTTTTCATAAGAGTCTCCCAGTTACTTTGCAAACAGCCAGTCAAGTATATCTTCCGACAAACCTTCTTTGCTAGTTTTTTTTGTGGTCATATCCTTCCAGAATCTTTATATGGGCATTGCCGCCGTTATATTGCAGCTCTGCGACAATATCAGCATTGCGCTTTACTTTTTGCGATGCAATTTCATCGTCACTTTTGGTTAAGCGCAAGGCATTGTCCTTTGCGTCGGGATTCGACACGACATCGTTGCTTCCTATGACTGCATACAGTGCCGTTTTTAGCAGATTTTCCAAATTTACATCGCTTGGCGACGAGGCGATTGCGACCGCTTTTTCAGCAAAATCGGGGTACTGACTTGCCATCGCCCAGATGCCGCTTCCGCCTTTTGATGCGCCTGCAATGTATATGTGCGCACAGCCGTGTTCCCGCGCAAATGTTTCGCAAAGCGATTTTAAGTCTGCGGAAATTGCACGCCACGGTGTATTTTCAGGGCATTGGGGAGCAAGCACAAACGCGCTGACTCCGTGCTTTTCGATATAAGAAGCCGCATCCAAAGCCGGGGTGCGCTCCATCTGCTTTTGATTGTCCGTGCCGCTCGCAGAATTTCCGTGCAAGAACACGAAAAGCACCGGTTCGCCAGCACCTGCATTGAACTGCTTGTAGCGGTAGGGAATGTTCAGCGATTCTCCCTCGAATGTAGCGGCGAGAAAATCATTTCCCGTTTTAAGCGGTCTCTCAGGTCTTTTTGTTCCCGCGAATGCGGTGTTTGAGCCTGTCGAAACCACCAGTGCGAGAGCCACTCCTGTAAGAAGAAATTCCTTTAGTTTTTTCATAAATGCCTCCAAAAGCAAGTGCGCAAGGGATTGTAGGGGCGGCGTAAGCCGTTCCGAAGCGGCGGTGGTTGAGTAGGAAGCGAAGCGACCGTATCGAAACCACCAGAGCGTAGGAATAGAGCGCGGTTAGCGCGGAACCCCGAAAAGCCCGACCCTCGCTTGTCGAGGGTTGCGCCCATATTTCATGGTAAATTATACAGGCAGATAAAGGCGGCTGCTTTTGTTTTTTTCTATAGAGTTTCTATAAAAAATTATAGACTTCTACCTGCAAAAATCGTGGTACAATACAGCATGCCTAAAATTCTGATTGTCGAAGATAACGAAGGAATTGTCTCTTTTGTAAAAAGCGAGCTGGAACTTGAAGATTTTGAAACCTGCGTTGCTTTGGACGGGCGGACTGCGCTTGAAATGTTTGCGCGCGAAAAACCAGACCTTGTACTTTTGGACATAATGCTGCCCGAATTGAGCGGGCTTGAAGTTCTCCGAAGAATCCGAAAGCACGACGAGGACACGCCCGTAATTCTCGTGACTGCCCGCGACGAAACTGACGACAAAGTTACCGGATTGAATCTTGGTTCCGACGACTACATCACAAAACCGTTTAAAATCGAAGAACTGCTTGCAAGAATCCAGGCGGTTTTACGGCGAACAGAAAAAATCAAAAAGCTTTCCGAATCCATGAAAAATGGCGAAAAAGTGCCGGAAACCGGCGAAAGACGAAACGGAGAGCTTTTGT
This sequence comes from Treponema zioleckii, assembly GCF_014737315.1. GTDB lineage: Bacteria > Spirochaetota > Spirochaetia > Treponematales > Treponemataceae > Treponema_D > Treponema_D zioleckii. The sequence continues at coordinate 24,676 of NZ_JPUF01000051.1, forward strand.
TGAAGCAAAATTCGATGGAAGTGTTCGTCAAAAATGCAAAAATCGAGCTTTCGAAGACGGAATATCTTCTTCTGAACTTTTTTATGGAAAATATCGGCTCTGTAATTGAACGCGACAAGCTTGTTGACAAAGTGTGGGGCGAAAATCACGCGACAAATCCCAACAATCTCGACATTTTTATCAGCCAGCTCCGAAAAAAAATCCGTGAGCATTCAGACTTTGAATACATCGCTACGGTTCGGGGGGTGGGATTTAAAATGGAAAAACAGAGCGTAAATGAGGAATGAAAAATGAAAAAAGCGATTAAGCACTCTTTTGCACTCACCTTTGCTTTCCTCATTCTGTTTATGAATTTGTTTTTTCTGATGAGGATTTCTTTGCGCGACACGCAGGCAAAAAAACTGGAAGGAACGACGGCGGAACTTTTTGCCCAAATAAATGACGGAAATTTTTCAAACCTACAGACAAGCCAGAAAGATGTTGATTTTGTAATTTATGCGCTAAAATCAAAAAAAATCCTCGCAGCAAACAGGGATTTTCTTCCACTGCTGCCGCTTGCAAAAGGCATTCAGCGGTATTCACTCAAAAACCCAAAAAACACCGAAAAAAAAATTGAGATTTTGTATCTGTGCAGGAATTACGAGCTTTCCGGCGGAAAAATAGTCTGCATTCAAGTTTCCGTTCCCACGGAAAAGGAACTTCCGCAAAAACTTCTTGCGCTCATTCCCCGCTCAATTTTAAAAATCCTCATTCCGCTCATTCTGATTTTATTTTTCGCACTCGCATTTTATTTTCTTCGCCTTGAAAAAAAATACGACACGCAAAAAGAATTCATCGCGAATGTGAGCCACGAACTAAAAACGCCGGTCGCAGTAATTTCTGGCCATGCCGATTTGCTCCGCCGCCACGGAAAGAAACTTCTCGAAAAAAACGAAAGTGAATTTGAAAAATCAGTCACTCTTATCTCAAAAGAAAGCGAGAAGATGACAAAAATCATACTGAATCTATTGGAACTTACCCGCCTGGAAAACCGCCTCACGAAGCCAAAAAAAGAAGAAATCATCGTGCAGGATTTTTTTGAGGAAATCAGGGCAGAAAACGAGAAAAATATTTTGATAGAAATTGAGCCGTTTCCAAAAAAACTCGCAATTTCCAGCGACAGGAACTTACTCAGCCAAATTTTTTCAATCGCAATCGAAAACTCAAAAAAACACGCAGAAACCGAAAACTTAAAAATAAGCCTTTGCGCAGAAAAATCCGGCAGAAAAACAGCACTCACAATCCGCGACAACGGCAAAGGATTTTCAAAAGAAGCACTTTCCCACGCCTTCGACCGATTCTTTTCCGGCGACAAATCCCACAAAAAAGGCAGCGGAATCGGCCTGAGCATCGCAAAATCAATCGCCCGCGTGCTTGGCGCAAAACTCCGGCTTGAAAACGACAGAGGGGCCGTAGTAAAGATTTTGGTGTAAAAAAACGCCAGCCTCCCATTCAGAAGACTGGCGTTTTTTCTTTCTTCGTGGTGGTTTCGACTGCGCTCAACCACCGAAAAAACTATTCATTAAACTCACTTACGAGAGCTGAAACCGTAGCCTTAGCGTCTCCGTAAATCATTACAGTATTGTCGTTCGTGAAGAGTGGGTTCTCTACACCAGAGAATCCCGTACCCTTTCCGCGCTTCAATACGAATACTGTGCGAGCTTCGTGAGCGTTTACGATTGGCATACCGTAGAGTGGTGAGCTTTCGTCGTTGATAGCGTCAGGGTTAACAACGTCGTTCGCACCGATGACGATTGCGACGTCCACGTTGCTCATCTGCGGGTTCATCTCGTCAGCTGTTTTGAGCTGCTCGTATGGAACATTTGCCTCAGCAAGCAATACGTTCATGTGTCCTGGCATACGGCCTGCAACCGGGTGGATTGCGAAGTTTACTTCTGCACCGTTCTCTTCAAGCTTGTCGCAAAGCTCTTTTACAGCGTGCTGAGCCTGAGCTACAGCCATACCGTAACCTGGAACGAATACAACATTCTTTGCAGCTTCGAGAATCATGTAAGCATCCTCTACAGACATAGCCTTCGGTTCCTTTGCAGGGCCTGCAGCACCCTTCTTCTTCTGACCGCCGAAGCTCTTGAAGAGGAGTGAGGCGAATGTGCGGTTCATAGCCTTACACATAATCAATGTAAGAATCAAACCAGAAGCACCTACGAGACATCCAGAAACTACAAGTACAGTGTTGTTGATTGCAAAACCTGCGAAAGCGGCAGCCAAACCAGACAAAGCGTTCAAGAACGAAATGATAACCGGCATATCACCGCCACCAATCGGAATTACCATCGTGAATCCCAAAAGGAGGAAGATTGCTGTACAAGCGATAACACCACATTTCTCGATTTCAGCGAATCCGAACGGATTTTCAGCAGTGAAGAATGAGTAAGCAACAATAGAAGCAAGTCCGAGCACGCACAAAACACCGTTTACAGCGTTCTTAGCAGGAATTACCCAGCCCTTAAAAGTCATTTTTCCGCTCAATTTGCCCCAAGCAACCAGAGAACCAGTGAATGCAACAGCACCGATTGCGATTGTAAGACCGAGTGAAACAGCTGTGAAGTAGTCACCTTTTTCTGCTGCGATGTACTGAGTCAAAGCAACGAGAAGTGAAGAAAGACCACCGAAACCGTTGAACAAAGCAACGAGCTCTGGCATTCCGGTCATCTTAACTTTCTTTGACCAAATTGCACCAATAATAGTTCCCAAAAGGACAGCTACGATAATCCAGCAGTAACCGTTTGCCAAAAGCGGATTTCCGCCCCATGCAGCTGCATCCGTAGAGAATGCGCTCATAACATCTTTCTGAATCAAAACGGTAACACACGCAATCAACATACCGACTGCTGAATATGCGTTACCCTTGCGTGCTGTATCAGTCTTTCCGAGCAATTTAATACCGCGGATAAAGAAGATACAAGAAACCATGTAAAGAATTTTAATAGCTATATCAGACATTTCTCAGCACCTCTTATTTCTTAGAGTCCTTTTTCTTGAACATACCAAGCATTCGGTCTGTTACCATGTAACCACCGATTACGTTGATAGTAGCAAAAACAATAGCGAGGAAGCCAAGAACAGCTCCGACTTTTCCACCGATTTTAACGGCAGCCGCTGTTATAGAAATAGCACCAACAACTGTGATACCAGAAATAGCGTTAGTTCCTGACATCAGCGGCGTGTGCAACTGTGAAGGAACTTTTGCAATCAACTCCAATCCAAGGAAAGCAGCAATTACAAATACGAAAATAAGCATTATATCCATAATTTTCTCCAATTTGTCACCCTGAACTTGTTTCAGGGGCTTTTTAAGGGCGTTCATCGCAACCAGAGGTTGCTTCACGAGTTTTGTTCCAAAACTCGCACGGTCGGGCTTTGCGCACTTCCGCTATCGCTCCATACCGCAAGCGGTACTGCTTCGCAGGTGCTACAATCCCTAACGCATTTGCCAGATTCCAGTCTATCTATCCTGTTCAAAATCTTTTAGATATTTGTCTCGAATATCTTTCTTAATTTCTTCGTCCGGACCATAATTGTTATCCAATGCAATATTTTCAAAGTCATTAATGGTACAACCAGAAATTAAAAAAACGAACAGAATCAACAGAATCTTAGCAAAATGTCTTTTCATTCTTACGCCTTGAATCTTTCGTGGATAATTTTTCCACCCTGAGTGAGCAAGCAGCCCTTCATGATGTCATCTTCCATGTTGACATTGAATTCTTTTGCTTCTTTGTTGTAGAAACCAGCATGTGTGAGGAAAGCCGTAATGTTTCCAGAGAACATCTTTGAAGCATCATACGGAACCTGTCGCTCAAGCAAATCACCAGACATGATTGTAACGCCGTTCTCTGTAACAACGTTCTCGAAGAGCTTAGACCCCTCAACGTTTCCGCCTGTTGAACAAGCCATATCGACTACGATTGAGCCTGGCTGCATGCGGTCAAGAACGTTCTTTTCGATGAGGCGTGGAGCCTTGCGTCCGAATACTTTTGCAGTTGTGATGACGATGTTTGCCTTCTCACAAACTTTAGCCTGTGCTTCCTTCTGTTTTGCGATCTGCTCCGGAGTAAGCTCTTTTGCGTATCCTTGTGCAGTCTGACCCATTTCACCGAGGTCGATTT
>NZ_JPUF01000052.1 GCF_014737315.1 Treponema zioleckii
AAATCCGGGATGTAGCGCAGCTGGTAGCGCGCTTGGTTTGGGACCAAGATGTCGCAGGTTCGAACCCTGTCATCCCGATAAAAGACTTGTAAGTTTTCTTGCAAGTCTTTTTTTTATTTAAAATTCATTTCGCTTTGATTTGCTTTACATAGATTTTATTTATCATCATTGCGCTTCGTTTTTATTTTTACGGAACAGGCAGGAAAATCCAATAACACAAACTGCAAGAACTGCAATTCCTATGATGACCAGCCAGAAAATCACCTTGAATGCCAAAAGAAACAAAAAACAAGAAAGAATAAATATTCCTATCAATATCATATTTTGCCTCGATTTCTACGGATATGCAGACTAAATCCTGAATTTTATTATAGCACAGAGCAACGGCAAAAAAGAACATTCCGCATTCGACTGTTGTCGTGTTTTCGCCTACGTTCAATTTCATCTATTTACACAGCACGGTATGATTCAAATTCAAATTGAGACAAAATCAATGGCTGGGAATGAATTGAACATTATTCATCTAGCATGTTTTTTAATTGCCGCGATATAAGATTCTGCATAACGAGACAGCGCAAATCCCTTTCTTGTTATTACTCCCACAGTCATGCTGTCGTTCACGTCAAGCGGGCGGGAAATAATTTCAGGGCCGTTCAGTTCATGGCTTATAACACCAGAGCAGATTGTATAACCGTCCAGGCCAATCAAAAGATTAAAAAGAGTTGCCCTATCCCGTACTTTAATATTTTTCGGGCAGTCAAAATCAATTTCGCTCAGCGGTTCTTCTGCAAAATAAAATGAATTAAAATCGCCCTGCTCATAAGTAAGATATGGAAACACTGCAAGATCCGAAAGATTTATTTTTTGTTTTTCTGCAAGCGGATTTTTTTTGAAATAAAAACATGAAGCGCGGTTGTAAAAAGTGGGTCAAAGACAAGATTGTTTTTTCTGAGCAACTTTTTAATGACATTTTCATTGCGCCGGGAAATATAAAGCACTCCTACTTCACTTTTCAGATGCGCTACATCTTCTATAATTTCGTGAGTCTGAGTTTCTCGCAATGTAAAATCATATTCGTTTCCGCCAAACTGCCTAATCACATCCACAAAGGCATTTACTGCAAAAGAATAGTGCTGACAGCTTACGGAAAAAATCGTATTTCCGCATCCGCTTCCCTTGTATCTTTCTTCCAGAAGATTCGCTTGGTCAAGAACCTGCCGGGCATAGGACAGAAATTCATCACCATCATTTGTTATCGTTACGCCTTTATTTGAGCGCAAAAAAATCTTAATACCCATTTCGGCTTCCAGTTCCCGAATGGCGGCAGTAAGACTTGGCTGAGAAATAAAAACCCGTCTGGAAGCTTCCGTTATGTTACGGGTATCTGCAACTGCAATGACATATTTTAACTGCTGTAAAGTCATGGCTTATAATAGCAGATCAGCTTAAAAATCTCCATAGATTTAAACTATTGCAAAGTGCATGGAAATAGTATTTTTCATACGAGGGAAAAAAATATATATTGCCGTCATAACGACAAATTAAAAAGGTGGTAGCGAATATGGCAAACAAAACACATTTTGATGTAGTGGGAAGTTTCTTGCGGCCGGAAGAACTTAAAAAAGCCAGGGCAGATTTTGACGCAGGCAGAATTTCAAACGACGAATTCACAAAAATCAAACATGAACTTATCAAGCACCTGGTTGAAAAACAGAAATCAGCAGGTCTTCATTATATTACCGACGGAGAATACAACCGAAAGTTCTGGCATCTTGATTTTTTCTGGGGATTCGAGGGAATAGCACACAAGAATGACGGTGGCGGAGTTCAGTTTGCCGGTGAAGTAGCTGATTTGGAAGCAACTTTCCTTACCGGAAAACTCAGTGCAAAGGCGCATCCATTTATAGAAGATTTTAAATTCCTAAAAAGCCTTGAAAGTGACGGTTTTGAAGCAAAGCAGACCATTCCGGCTCCGGCGCAGCTTTTTCAGCAGCTTCTTGTTCCTGCAAATTACGAATCAACACGAAAATACTATCCAACAAACGATGAACTTATAGAAGACATTGCAAAGGCTTATACAGAAGTTATAAAGCAGTTTTATGATGCCGGATGCCGCACGCTTCAGTTTGACGACTGCACATGGGGCGCAATCGTTGGTAATGCCGCCGCCCAGCGTTACAAGAGTCTTGGTTTGGAGCTCAAGGAAGTAAAGGAGCAGCTTTTAAAAGTTAACAACCTTGCGATTAACGGAAAGCCCAAAGACCTTCAAATAAATACACACATTTGCCGGGGAAACTATCACTCAACTTATTTTACAAGCGGACCTTATGACGCTGTTGCAAATTATGTTTTTGCAAAAGAAAACGTAAATACGCTTTATCTTGAATATGATGATGAGCGTTCCGGCGGATTTTCACCTCTTGCGTCTGTAAGTCCGGACAAAAAAGTCGTGCTCGGTCTCATTACCACAAAAAATTCTGAACTTGAAGACAAGCAGTCTGTTATTGAACGAATTCACGAAGCAGAAAAATATATTTCCTTGGAAAGGCTTTCAATCAGTCCTCAGTGCGGTTTTGCTTCTTGTGAAATTGGCAACAAACTGACCGAAGAAGAACAATGGGCAAAAATTCACCTTGTACGTGAAATTGCAGAAGAAGTCTGGAATTAGACGGACTGCACAAAACAGGTTGTGCAGATGACGAAATAAATTCGCATGACGCTGTTTTTAGAAAAAGTTTCAAGAATCTGTTTTTTCATGGGGCTGTCCAAAGTATGAAGGTCGGTGATTGAGCGCGTATTCAACAAAATTTCTGTACAGCCCCATTTTTTTATTTTTCGACTTCAAAAACATTTTTTACAGTTTTTGAACCCGACTTTTAAATAATCTCCTACAAAATAATACAATAAACCTATTGATTTAGTAGGTTTATTATGCTACTGTTTCATTACCTACTAAACGGGTAGGAAAGGAGACAAACATGAAAAAAACAATTTTTGCAAAATCACTTATCGCAGTCGCAGCCCTCGCCTCAGCACTTTTTACCGGATGCCAGAAAAAAGACGCCCCGGAGGGGAACAACAAAAAAGAGCTAACATACAGCCGTTCGGCAGGCCCGTATTCGGTTCTGTTTGAAGAAGCCGTACAGCCCATTCTTGAAGCGAAAGGCTACAGCATCAAAGGTTTTGACTACAGCAACCTTAGCCTTGCCGACGACGCATTGAACGGCGGCGACGTAGACTTTAACGTGGAGCAGCACTCTGCGTATGCATCTTCCTGGAACAAAGGAAACGGAGGCGACCTTACAGTTCTAACGCCAATTCCTACAGTCCCGGCAGGTCTTTTTTCCGCAAAATACAAGGCTCTGGAACCTGTCTCAGGTCTTGAAAATCCAAAGGTTGCCGTGCCGAACGACCCTTCGAACACCGCACGAGCCTACGCGCTTTTGCAGAAAATCGGCTGGATTACGCTCAAAGACGGCACAGACCTTTCCCTTGCAACCAATGCTGACATTGCAGAAAATCCGTACAACATTGAATTTACAGAGATGAGCTCAGCAAACATTCCGCTCGTGCTTGACGACTTTGACTATGCGGTAATAACAGGTTCCATCGTCTACAATGCAGGAATCGACCCGTCAAGTGCAATCGCACAGGAAACAGTACTTCCTCACCTTCTTTTGCAGCTCACCGTAAAAGAAGCGAACAAAGACAGCCAGTGGGCAAAAGATATTGTGGCGGCCTACCATTCAAAAGAATTAAAAGAGTATCTCGACAAGAACAACAACGGGCTTTGGTACATTCCAGAAGGATATTTCAATGATTAAATTTGAGCATGTAACAAAAACATTCAACGCTAAAAGCGGTGTCGTCCATGCGCTGAACGACATTTCGCTCAAAGTGGAACGTGGCGACATTTACGGCGTAATCGGTTTTTCGGGTGCCGGAAAATCCACGCTCATCCGCATGGTAAACGCGCTTGAAAAGCCGACAAGCGGAACGGTAAGCGTAAACGGCACGGACGTGTCAAGCTACCGCCGTCATGCGCTACGGGACTACAGGCGCGGGGTCGGCATGATTTTTCAGCACTTTAATCTGCTGGAAAGCAAAACTGTATACCAAAATATTGCACTTCCGCTTCTTTTGGAACACACGCCAAAAGCTCTTGTGCAAAAGCGAGTGACAGAACTCTTGCAGTTTGTTGAACTGGAAGACAAAGCGGATTCTTACCCGGCGGAGCTTTCCGGCGGACAGAAACAGCGGGTCGGAATCGCGAGGGCTTTAGCAACCAAGCCGTCGATTCTTTTGTGCGACGAAGCTACAAGCGCGCTCGACCCAAAAACAACGGAATCGATTCTTGCGCTCTTAAAAAAAATCAACCGAGAGCTGAACGTCACAATTCTTATGATTACGCACCAGATGAATGTGATTCAGCAGATTTGCAACAAAGTGACCGTGCTTGAACACGGAAAGATTGTTGAGCAGGGAAGCGTAATTGACGTATTCGGCTCTCCTAAAAACGAAACTACAAAAGGCTTTGTTCGTACCGTAATCAACGACCAGTTGCCGGAGCCGGTAAAAGCCTATCTAAAAAGCTACGAGCGCCCGCAGAAAGTCTTCAGGCTGCGCTTTGACGGCGAAAACGCGGACAATCCGGTTATGTCGGATGCCGTACAGGTAACAGGGGCAAGCATTTCGATTATCTGCGGAATAGTCACCGTGCTCGAAGGCAAGGTTATCGGCTTTCAGACCGCGCAAATTACCGGAACAGAGCAGCAAATCGCTTCATGCGTGCGCTACTTGGACGAACGCGGCATAAAGCGGCAGGAAGTTCAGTTTTAATCAAAAAAAGGGGGATGAAAAATGATTTTTGGGGTAAAAACAGCGAAGATTTTAACATGCGTGTTCCAGACACTTTACATGGTTAGCGTTCCGCTTGTTGTCGGAGCGCTCATTGGATTTCCGCTTGCGGTCATTCTAGTCATTACGCGAAAAGGCGGCATAAAGCAGAATGCAGTCGTCTACAACACGCTGAACATTTTTATCAACATCGTGCGGAGCGTGCCATTCATCATTCTGATTGTGTCTATTATGCCCTTTACAAAATTTATTGTAGGAACAAGAGTTGGCTCAACAGCCGCCCTGCTTCCCCTCACCTGCTTTATAGCGCCGTTCCTTGCACGCCTTCTAGAAAGCGCACTGCTCGGAGTTGACAAAGGAATCATCGAAGCGGCGCAGGCACTTGGAGCGACTACAATGCAAACGATTTTTCGTTTTATGCTGCCAGAAGCTTCTGGCGCGCTCATTTTGGGCATTACGACCGGAGCAGTTGGACTTTTGGGGGCAACTGCAATGGCCGGAGCCGTAGGCGGAGGCGGAGTCGGAGATCTTGCAATCACTTACGGTTACCAGCGTTTTAACCAGCCACTGATGATTGCTACAGTCATCGTACTGATTGGATTTGTCCAGCTGATTCAGGGAATCGGAAACGGATTATCAAAAAAAGCACAGCACAAATAAGCTGACGTACACAACGCAAGGAGATTTTACATGGCAGACACAACTTTCTTTGACACATATTTGGAAGCGCACAGAAATGAATACACCGACATGAGCGACAAAATTCACGGTTTTAAAGAACTTGGTTATCAGGAATTCAAATCGGTCGCCTTGCAGCAGGATTATCTTCGCGACCACGGCTTTAGCATAAAAGAAAAACTTGGCGGGGCCGAAACAGCCTTCTATGCAGAATACGGCTCAGGCGCGCCTGTCATCGGATTTTTGGGAGAATACGACGCACTTTCAGGTCTTGGGCACGGCTGCGGACATCATCTTTTGGGCACAGGAGGCGTTGCGGCAGCGGTCGCGCTCAAAGAATGGTTTGAAGAGCAAGCAAAGGGCGGAAAACCTGTTCAGGGCACAATCCGCTATTATGGCTGCCCCGCAGAAGAAAACGGAGGCGGAAAAACTTTTATGGTACGAGACGGATTTTTTTCAGACTGCGACATTGCACTTGCATGGCACCCAAGTGACCGAAACTTTGTGTCAGGAAACGGCTGTCTTGCAAACTATCAGGTATTCTATGATTTTAAGGGAAAATCCGCACATGCGGCGGCAAATCCCGAAAGCGGACGAAGCGCACTCGACGGCGTAGAACTTATGGACATTGGCGTAAACTACCTTCGGGAGCATATCCCGGAAACAAGCCGCATTCATTATGCCATTACGAATTCCGGCGGTGGCTCGCCGAACGTCGTGCAGAGCGAGGCACAAGTTTTCTACATCATCCGCTCGCGGCACCAACGAGACTTAAAGGAACTTTACGAGCGAGTAAACAACTGCGCACAAGGAGCCGCACTGATGACAGGCACAACAGTGAGCTGGAAAAAGGTCGCAGCCTACGCGGATTTTATCTACAACGCACCGCTTGCAGAACTTGTACGCGACACACTGCTTCCTTACGAAAGCGACACGACTCTTGATCCTCAAAAAACCGGCTTGGGCTCAACCGACGTTGGCGACGTAAGCTGGGTGGTACCGACGGGATATTTTCATGTAGCCACTTGGACAAAAGGAACACCGGGACACTCGCAGAGCATTGTTGACCAAGGCAAGAGCGAAAAAGCCTACAAAGGCCTACTTACAGCGGCAAAAGTACTTGCAAAAGCAGCTGCGCATATCTACGAGCATCCAGAAATTGTGGCGCAGGCAAAGGATTCTCTAAAGACGGCACTGAACGGCGAAGTTTACGACTGCGGACTTGAAGCAGACTTACGCCCCGGAGATTTTTCAAACAAATAACGAGGAGAAAAGACCATGACCTTATCAGCAGAAACAAAGTGCATTCATCTTGCGGAACGCATTGAACGCACAGCAACTGACTGTTGCACGACAAAAGAAAGCAATCCAAGCCCGCATTACGGTGCCGTAAGTTTCCCAATTTATCAGACCGCAACTTACACGCATCCAGAAGTAGGACAAAGCACAGGATTTGACTACAGCCGCCTGCAGAATCCAACCCGCGCACAAGTTGAAAAAATTGTCGCACAACTTGAAGGCGGCATAGACGCATTCGCACTCAGTAGCGGCATGGCGGCAATTACGCTTTTAATGGAAATATTCAAACCGGGCGACCATCTGATTATTGACAACGACCTTTACGGAGGCTCAATCCGCCTTTTTGACGCAGTGTCAGCCAAAAACGGAATCCGCTTTACCCGCGCAGACATCAGCACGGACAGCATCGAGCCACTTTTTACCGATTCAACTCGCGCAGTCTATGTAGAAACGCCAACAAACCCAATGATGCACGTAACAGACATAGCCAAGTTGGCTTCAATCTGCAGAGCGCACGGAGTGATTCTTATCGTGGACAACACGTTTCTTTCCCCGTACTTTCAGAACCCGCTAGCTTTGGGCGCAGACATCGTGATTCATTCTGGCACCAAATTCTTAGGCGGACACAACGACACGCTCGCAGGATTTTTAGTCACCAAGAGCGCAGACATACAGGAACAGCTTCGATACCTAATAAAAACCACAGGAGCAGGCCTTGCCCCGTTCGACTGCTGGCTTATCCTGCGCGGCATAAAAACCCTTGCACTCCGCATGGAACGCTCTCAAGAAAACGCACAAAAAATCGCACTCTGGCTCAAAAAGCATCCTCTCGTAAAACGAGTGCTCTATCCGGGGCTACCAGAGCATCCGGGCTACAGAATCATGCAGAAGCAGGCACGAGGATTCGGTTCCATGCTCACTTTTGAAGTAAAGGATTCAGAGACTGCCAAGCGCATCTTAAAAAGCGTGAAGCTGATTCAGTTTGCGGAAAGTCTTGGCGGCGTTGAGACACTTATCACCTACCCGATTACACAGACACACGCCGAAGTTCCTGAATCTCTACGACTCAAAAACGGCATTACAGAAAGCGTGCTGAGACTTTCTGTCGGCATAGAAAACAGCGATGATTTAATTGCAGATTTGGCACAAGCATTTTCACAAGAATAACGAGGAGAAAAACATGGCAGAACGAAATCTTGATTTTGACACAGTAATTGACCGCCGCGGAAGCGGCTGCTTAAAATATGACTTTGCCGCAGAGCGCGGCTACAATTCAGACGTGCTTCCGCTTTGGGTTGCCGACATGGACTTTAAAACTTCAAGCTACATAGAAGACGCATTGCACCGAGTGGCAAACCACGGGATTTTTGGCTACAGCGACACAAAACAAGACTATGCAGACGCAGTTGCAAGCTGGTTTGAACGCCGGCACGGCTGGAAACCTAAGTCTGAATGGCTCATAAAAACTCCGGGCGTTGTCACAGCCCTTGCCGTAGCCGTACAGGCATACACCGCCCCAGGAGACTCAGTGCTAATCCAGCAGCCAGTTTATTACCCTTTCAGCGACGTAATCAAAAAAAATGGCAGACGCGTGATTTCTAACAATCTGGTGCGAGACGAGGAAACAGGACGCTACAAAATCGACTTTGAGGATTTTGAGCACAAAATTGTTTCTGAGCACGTAAAACTTTTTATCCTGTGCAATCCGCACAACCCTGTAAGCCGAGTGTGGAGCCGGAACGAACTTGAACGCCTTGGAGACATCTGCTTAAAACACGGCGTTATCGTTGCAAGCGACGAAATCCATGCGGATTTTACGTTCGTGGGAAAGCACACAGTTTTCGCCTCGATAAAAAGCGAATTCGCAGAAAACTGCATTGTCTGCACGGCACCGAGCAAAACATTCAATTTGGCAAGCATGCTGCTTTCAAACATTTTTATACCGAACAAAAAACTCCGTATTCGATTCGCAAACACGCTCGAATCCTTCGGACTCAGCCAGCTGAGCATTTTCGGAATAGAAGCCTGCAAGGCAGCATACTTGAACGGAGAAAAATGGTTCGACGCGGTAAAAGCCTACATTGCAGAAAACGTCGCCTTTGTAAGCGATTTTGTCGCCGAACACCTCCCCGGAGTGCGACTCACGCCTCACGAAGGCACCTACCTTGTCTGGCTGGACTTTTCTGGCACAGGCTTGAGCACAGACGAACTTGAAGACAAAATCGTAGGCGAAGCAAAACTCTGGCTCGACAGCGGACGGATTTTCGGGAAAAGCGGCAACGGCTTTCAGCGAATAAACGTCGCCTGCCCGCGCGCCACGCTCAACGAAGCCTTGGAACGAATACGAAAAGTGCTATATAAATAACGAAAATCAAAAGTTTAAAGATTGAAAAGTTCGTGCAGCCTTTTCAATAACATCGTCCATGTCAGAGTACTTATATTCCGCAAGCCGCCCACCCAAAATTACATTCTTGTACTGGGCGGCAAGAGCGCCATACTTCTTATACAGCAAGGAATTCTTTTCATCATTAATCGGATAAACAATAGGATAGAACGGCTCGGCACCGGACAGTTTGCATTTTCTCGTTATTGTGCTAGCATCAAAGAATGAATCGAACACATCTTGTAAATCCTAATGTTTATATTCCCGAACCTTTAGAATCATATCCTGAGAATCCTACACAGCGACTTGTTCCCGTTGTAAAAATTTCTGATATCCGCGTTGACGAACATTATCCATTTTTAATGGAGTCTTTCAAAGAGAAATTTTTTCATCATCTGACATATCTTGCTATTTTTACATTTGTTTTTCCTCTGCACATTCTGCGCTACGGATTAAAAATCGAAGGCAGAAAAAATCTTAGGAAGCACAAAAAACTGTTTAAAAACGGTGCGATGACAGTATGCAATCACGTTTACCGCTGGGATTTTCTTGCAGTTTTGCAGGCGATTCGCTATCACAAACTTTGGTATCCCACATTTTCCGACAATGTGACCGGAAAAGACATGCTGAACATTAGAAGCACGGGCGGCATACCGATTCCAGAAACAGGTTTTGCGGCTGTCATACACTTTAATCAGGCTTTTGATGAACTGCACCGCAAAAAAGAATGGCTTCATGTATTTCCCGAAAGCTGCAGATGGGACTGGTATGAACCGATCAGACCTTTTAACAAGGGCGCATTTGAAATGGCATACCGCTACAATCTGCCGGTTATTCCGCTCGTAATTCATTACAGGCCGCTAACTGGCTGGCGAAAGTTATTCAAAATTAAGCATCCTCTTGTCACAATAAGTATCGGAGAGCCAATCTTGCCGAACAAAGAAAATGGTCGCAAAACAGAAGCCAGACGCATGTGCGAACAAGCACACGCAGAGATGTGCAAAATGGCCGGTATTACGCAAAACGGCTGGAATGCAGTAAACGAACCTAAATAATCCGTCAAAAATCGGGCGCAAGGCAGTTTTTAGAACAGAGTACACAAAAAAGCTGCCGCAAGCCCAAGAAAGATTGCAAGCCCAATCGTGTGAACCGGAACAAAACTGCTGAACGCAAGCGCGCCAAAAGAAAGCGCCGTCGTAATAAAACTAAGCAGAATCGCAAAAGGCTCGATTTTTTTTAGGACAGATGTACTTGAAACGGATTTTTTCCGCAAGTTTTCAATCATATAAATAACATAATCGAGTCCAAGGCCAAAGACTAAAATTATTCCTGTCAAACCAAAAAATTCAATGCGCTGCCCAATTACAGAAAAGACCGCCAGAATAAGCATAACGCTGATTGCCGGAATTGAAGCAATTTTAACAATCTGCTTCCAGCTGTAAAAACGCTTTAATACAATCATAATAAGAACGTATGCGATTGCGAAAATACAGATGATTTGTAACGTCAACTTGTCAAGGCCTTGTCCCAAATCCTCCATTTTGTTCTCGTAATAAGAAAAACCACTTTCAGAAGCAATTTTTTTGTACGCTTCTTCGTCGGTAACGGTAACTGGAAGCACAATTGAATACCAGTTGTCAGCGATTTTTCCGAGCCAAAGCATGTCCGTAACCGACCGTATGCTTTTTGGGAGATTCAAAAATGCAGTCTGCGGAATCATTCGATTTTTAAGAGCGGAAGGCAGGTCGCTCAAAAACTGCTCGTAAGCCTGCTCGTCATAACCTAGGATTTCCAGCTGCTCCTTTGCGAGCGGCAACAAGTTTTTTACAGCCATTACAGAAGAATCCTGCAACTTTAAAGACGGAATAAAACGCGAAGTTGCAAGATAGCCTCGCCCCTGAAGGCTTTTTAGCTTTGCGCAAATCTCCTCTTCATGCTGCAAAAGCTCTTCTTCAGTTTTTCCCCAGACGATAAACCAGCCTTTTGGACTATAGCCGGTAATCTCCGTTGCAAGTGCGGTATCCTCTTTTAGCCGGCCCTGCATGGTGTAAAGTTTGTTCATATCATTTTTAATTTTGAGCTTTTGAAAATTGAATCCGATGATAAAAGCCAAAACAACTACGATACTGCCAGTGGCAATAATTTCAAGTTTGTAGCGCACCACCCGATTCGGGGAGTTATAATTTTTGAGCAAAGGAATTTTCCGTTTAGACATTGCCGGAAGCGAAATAAGCGGGAAAATAGCGACAACAGAAAGAAAAGAGCTGGCAATTCCCACGGCTGAAAAAATCCCCATTTGTTTTAAGAGACCAAAAGGAGCAAGAACAAGCAGCAAATAGCAGATTTCTGTCGAAATCAACGATAAAAAAAGTCCTTTTCCAATATGCGAACGGATTTCGCTGCCTGTCGCACACTCAAAATTTGCCTTCCAGTTCACAAAATAATGCAGGCTGTAGTCGATACAACTTCCAATAAGAGAAGTGCCCAAAACCAGAGTCAAAATATGAATGTTTCCGAACAGAAAATGTGTCGCAGAAAAAGCTGCCACCATGGAAACGCCGATTGAAGCCACGGAAGCCAAAATCGGAATCGGGCTTCTAAAAACTAAAAACAAAAGAATTATTACCACGCTTAGCGTTATTGTCGTAATAATAGAAATTTCCTGCACGGCGGAATTAGAACTTTTAAAACTGTGAAACGCCGAACCTTGAAAAACAAAACGAACACCGGAACCGTCATTTTCTAACGGCATACACGCACGGTAAATATCTGCAATACCGTTGGATTCGCTTGCTATTGCAGCCCCCTTCTCCGTCAGCTCGCCGCGAATCAACACATACCACTGTCCATTATAATTGGAAGCAAGAACCCCGTCTTTAGAATTCATTTTTGTGCCGGCATCCTGAATGGCAAGCAGACCTCTCCGAACATTAGATTCATCAAGCAAAAAAGGATCAGCAGAAAGATTTGAAAGCGAAGTCAGCGTAAACGATGAATACGCAGCCACAAGGGATTTTTCCGCAAATTCACGCGCGCCTTCCTCCGTTTTCAACGAATTTGCCGTATCCGCATCAAGCATGGCCCAGCGGTAAGGAGCCGTAAATTGCTCAAGGTCAGAAATCGAGCCAGAGTCTGCGTACAAACTGAGGCTCGCAAAATTTTCGCTTTTGCAAAGGGAATTATACACGGCTACGGCAGCCCGCTTTGCGCTCTGAAAATCTTCGGAGCCTGAAAGCACAAACACATTACGCGCCGTACTGTCAGAAAGTTTTTGATCTGCATCGCCAAGAGCGCCCGACAAGGTAGACGACGGAAGCATGTTAAAAAGATTTGCATCAATATGAACGCCGCTTCCGCCAACGACAGAAAAACCAAAAAGAAGCAAAAGCAGAACATGGAAGCAAATCCATGCAGGGATAAGTATTTTATTTCGCAAAAAGAAATGCTTCATGTTCATCTAAAACCTCGCCGGTAAAAAATTTGATTTTCGAATAAAACTGCCAGTGCTATTTTACAAGATGCTTAAAGATTGCATGACGCTTTTCATCCTGCATAAGCAGATTGAGCTTAAACTGACCGTCACGCGCAAGACCTTTTTCAATCGATTCAACCTTGTAATCCTCAAAAGCATTCTTTTTCATAATATGCGTCTCAGGAGCCTTTAAGCGGAACGAATCGCGCTTGGCCGCATATTCAACGTTGATTTTTTTTAGGTTCTCGTCAACTTTTTTAGAGAACGAATCGGCTTTTTCCTGCGTTACAGATTCATCCATAAAATCAAAATAGAAATGATACAGGCTTTTTTCAACGTCGGCAAATCCAACATAAAAACGGGTCTGCAGTCCTGTTTCATCTTCTGCACGCTGCACAGCTTCCATGAATTGGCGCTCGTGAACTTTTTCACCAGTCATGCTTACAATTCCATTGACTTTCTGAATAAACTGAATCGTCGGTATTGTGCCGTACATTCCGGTCACTTCAATCATATCGTTCATATTGTACCGGTACAAGCCTGCATAAGTCGTAATATAAATCAAATATCGCTTACCGACTTCAAGTTCGTGCAACTGATAAAAGCGCGGTTCAGGCTTGTCCATGTCATCGGCCGAGACAAACTCAAAATAATGCGCATGAGGGAAAGGTACGGTGTCGCATCCGCCATTCATAACAAGCCCCGCCCTGCATTCACTTGCAAAATAGCCGAATTCCTGATGAAGTGTCTGCTCCGGGAAGTAGCCTTCAAATTTATTTGTATAAACATGAGTATTGCCACAACGCCACGTCGTTAAAAACTGAAAGTCAGGCCAATAATGCTTTGGCAAAATCCGGCCGTATTTTTCACGCAACGCCCGAAGTTCGTCAGCACGGGCCTTATTTGGCTTGTACAATTTAGAAAGCACACTGCGGATTTCTGGAGCAATTTCAAAACGCTCGCTGAGTGTACCGTTTTCAATGTCCTTTATCATTTCGTCAAGATTTTCGTCAACCGTTCGCTGCAATTCAATGACAGTTGACGGATTTGCAGTGATGAATGACGAAACATGCTGCTCAAGTCCTGTGCGCATGAGCGCATAATTTCTTGCCCTGTAATCTGTAATATGAAAAATATCCGCCGGCGCCGAATAGAGCGTTTTTAAAAACTCAGGACAGTCACGCTGGGTGACGCCCGAAACGCTTCCGCATATAGTTCCGTCGGGAGCATAGCCTTCCACTACTTTTCCGACAATTGAAACACACTTCTGCCAGAAAACTTTCGGACGATGCATCATAAAAGTGTACAACCACAACTTGGTCATTTTAGAATAAACTTTGCTGTAATATTCCTGAGTAATCGGAATCCACTTTGGTGCATTTGTCGTGCCACTCGTAGTGGCATACATCATTGGCTTTCCAGGGAAAAGTATGTTTTCTTTGCCATTTTTATGCTGGTCAATAAAAGGCCGAAGATTCTCATAATCCTGCGGCGGAACAAACTTCTGCCAGCGGGAAAAAAGCTCCTCATCAGTTTTTGCAGAAAGAATTTCATCAAAATGATGAGCTTTTCCCCATTCAGTGTCTTTAGCGTATGCAAGGATTCCCCGCAATGTTTTTGATTCTTCAAGACGACAGTTTTTGCTGGCTTTCTTTAGGATTTTTAGCTGCTTTCGCCCGACCCAACCGAGTGCAAATGATATAAGCCGTGCGTTTTTTTCTTTTTTCATAGTATTAACAAGTCTCCTATTCAATCTTATATTAATATTTTCAAAATATTAAGGAAACCGCTAAAATCTTCAGTTTTTAGAGATACCCCTTATGTAAATTCCGAACCACAAGACTCGTTACCATTCAACATTTTAATTTTTAAGATTTTTTGATTTTATTTTTTGGCAGACTGTTAGATTTTTCTAAAAAAAAGATGCCGATTCAAGACCAGCATCTTTTAGAATCAAAAGCAAAAACTAAACCTTAAATTGGTCTACCTGAGAACCAATGGCGATAATAGCTTCCTGCACCCTTGAAGAAACAGTGCTCAGCGCAGCTCCAGTCTCGTTAATCTTCTTTGCGCCAACTGACATTTCTTCCATACTGTTTTTCATTTCAAAAGTGGCATTCTGAAGTTCTTTCACCTCAGAAAGAATGAGCTGATTTCCCTCTGCCATCTCAGAAGACGCTGTTCGAACCTCCATAGTGCTGTCGTTCATACTGTGAAGAGCGTCGATAATCTGCTTTGAGCCTTCTTCCTGCTCCTCCATTGCAGACTTAATCTGCATAACAAGGTTGTCAGTTTCTTCAAGTTTTCCAGACACAGTTTTAAAAACGACGCTCGCCTCTTCTGACGCAGAAACAACATTCTGAATAGAATCTTTGATGTTTGACAATTGATTTCCGATTGTCTTTGACTGTTCCGTAGAAGTCTCCGAAAGTTTTCGGATTTCGTCAGCAACAACCGCAAAGCCCTTTCCGGCTTCGCCTGCGTGGGCCGCTTCAATAGCAGCATTCATCGCAAGAAGATTTGTCTGCGAGGCAATATCTGAAATTGCAGTGTTCGCCTCCTGAAGCATTGCAGACTGCATTTCAATCTGCTGCACACATTCATTGACAAACTGCTGTTTTGAAAATCCCTCCTGGGAATTAACAAGGAGATCCTTAAAAGATTTTGTCATCTTGTCCATAGAGGCAGTGACTGCAGAAATATTTCCAACCATTTCTTCTACCGCCGCACTGGCCTGAGTAACGCCGCTCGACTGAGTTTCAATCATACGCTCCAACGATTCGATATTTGAAGCAATCTCATTGACTGCGCCAGCCGTCTGAGAAACGCTCTCTGTCTGCCCAACAATCTGTCGGTGCACACTCTCAATGTTTGCAATAATCTCGGTAATGGAACTTGCAGTATCCTGGGAAATGGAAGTCATATCCTCGCCCGCAATAAGAAGCTCGTTCTTTGAATTCTTTACGTCCTCAATGATATTCTGCAATTTTCCGCTGAATGCGTTAAATCCATCAACGACATTTCCGATTTCGTCTTTTGTCGTTGCGGCAATACGCTTCGTCAAATCGGCCTCTCCCGATGCAATACCTTTGATTGCGCTGCTTACGATTTTTAGCGGTTTTACCGCATTGTTCATAACAACAAAAACAATAAAAGTTGCCGCTATCAATGCCAAAATGGTGATGACAAGCGTAGTCTGAAGAAGACTGTCGAGTCCGCTGTAAAAGTCCTTGTACGGCGCATAGCAAACCACGCTCCACTCAGTGCGGTCAATCGGAGTGTATGAAACGGCGTATTTTTGATTCGAGTTCTGGTCAAAAAAGACATCCGTACCGGAATCGCCCTTAAAAACCTTTCTGATAACTTCGTCAAATCCGTCTGAAACAACATCGATAACAACTTTGCCGTCGATTACATTCTGCTTGTTTGTGTGAGCAACATATTTTCCAGTCTTTCGGCTTATAATGAAAGGGTGAGTTCCCTTTCCTACCGTAATTTTGGTCAATTCAGTGCACAAGTCGGTAGAATCAACTACAAGAGACATTTCCCCAATCAATCTGCCATTCATATTTTTTACAGGAACTGCATGAAAAGTGCATAACTGACCATTAACTGGAGAAATATTCGGGTCCATTAAGGTCTGTTTTCCCTCCATTGCATTCAGAATATATTCGCGGTCATGGACATCTTGCCATTCCCCGGTTGAGCCATAGCCACAACCTTCTATATTAAAAAATCCAAGTCCTAAATACTTTTTGCTATCGCCAGTCGCGGTGTTTATCAGCTTCCATTTTTCATACATATCAACGTTTGGATCGCAGATAATCGAAAGATTTGAAAGCGTTTCGAGTAACTTTGAATCACGGCCGTTCAAGACCTTGATTTCTGCTGCAACAGTTTGGGCAATGCTTAAGTTTTGCGCCTCAACTGCTGAGGTGAGTTCTTTTTTAGATTTCTGATAGCTCAACAAAACGATTATTGAAGCCGTTGCGAAGATTAACAATATAGAAGAAATTGTAATCTTTTGTTTTATTCCTAGTTGCATTGACAGTACCTCTTTCACTTGATAATAGAATACCTAAAATGTCAATAAATGTAAAGATTTTCAAAGAAAAAGCAAAAACTTCAATATTTTCAACAGAAGATGATAAAAACTTAAACTAAGCTTACAGTTTTGAAATTTTTCTTTCAATTTTATACAAATCTGTCATTCCTGGACTTTCGAATTCCATTGTATTTTTCCGTGAATTGCTATACTATCCAAAAGCATCAAATCATAGTGCCGAGTTGCTACCGAGTAACAGGAATACGGGAACTTCGGAAAACTAACAAAGTTTTTCAAGATAACCATAACACTTTTCTTTATCGTTAGGTCTTTGCAGATAAAGAATCTAGAGGAATCAATATGTTCAGACAAATGCGAAGATTCAAGCAACAAATTTCAAACGAAAAATGCATTGAAATCCTTAAAACAGAAAAACGGGGAATCCTTTCTTTAATCGGCGATGACGGTTATCCGTACGGAATTCCGATGAGCCATTTTTATGATGACAAAGACGGAAAACTCTACTTTCACGGGGCAAAAGAAGGCCACAAAATCGATGCAATCAAAAACTGCAATAAGGCAAGTTTCTGCGTTATGGACCAAGGCTTTAAAAAGGAAGGAGACTGGGCTCTGAATATCAACAGCGTTATTGCCTTCGGAAAAATCGAGTTGATTACAGATATCAAAAAGGCAAAAGAAATCTGCTCCCACCTCGTCCAAAAGTTCACTGACGACCAAGCTTACCTTGAAAAAGAACTCGCCAATGCTTTGAGCCGAGTTCAGTGTTTTGTTCTTACAATTGAACACATGACAGGCAAATTGGTAAACGAGTCGTAAACGAACCGTTCGGCGCTCTATACCAAGTTCAACGACCGTCCGATGATTGAGAACTTATCGGAAAGAGCAGAGAGAATTCGCTTCCCTCGCCGAGCTTGCTTTTTACGCTCAATTTTGCGTTGTGGTATTTTGCGCCATGCTTTACGATTGAAAGCCCCAGCCCTGTGCCTGTCGTTCGTTCTCCTTGCGTGTCTTTTGCTCGGCTCTTGTCTATCCTGTAAAAGCGCTCAAAAATACGCTCTTGCTGATTTTCGGCGATTCCGATTCCTGTGTCTTTGACAAGAAGTTTTAAGTAAGGCTTTTCTCTCTCAATCTTTTCGATTTTGACGAAGACCTTTCCGTTTTCTTTGTTGTATTTGATTGCGTTTTCCACGAGATTAAAAATCATCTCCTGAATGACCGTCGGAACGCCCTTTATGCAATCTTTCGTGTGACTTTCAAGCTCAATCGAAACATTTTTTCTCTGCGCAAAGATTTTCAAAGATTTGATTACATCGCGGCAGATTTCTTCTATGCAGATTTTCTCTTTTTCCATCGTGATGGACTCTTCATCGAGTTTTGAGAGCTTTAGAATGTCGTTCACAAGAAGAATCATTCTCTGGCTTTCATTGTAAATATCCTGTGAGAAATTGCGCATCGTTTTTTCGTCAACACTGCCGCTTTTCATAATCTCCGCAAAGCCCGAAATGCTTGTTAAAGGCGTTTTTAGCTCGTGGCTAACATTTGCGGAAAACTGCCGGCGGATTTCTTCGCGCTGCTTTTTCTCAAAGTTTTCGTCGCTAATCCGCTTTATGAAAGGCTTGAACTCAATGAACGTTTCGTTCTTCTCAGGGTTGTCAAAGTCGATTTTTTCAATGGAATCTGCGATTTTTTTTGAAAGGCTGGATGCTGCCATGCCCGAAATAATCAGCGCAAGTAAGAGAAGACACAAAAGCGGCTGACTTAAAGCGAAAATAAGAACTCCCGACGTGTATTGCTGGCAGGAAATGCGAAGAACCGTGCCGTTTTTGAGTTTCTTGGCAAAGTAGAGCGTCTTTTTTAGCATGGTCGAAGAATAGCGTGACACTTTTGCAGAGCCTTTTTCCATCGCTTCGATGAACTCCGCCCGCGAAGCGTGATTTTCCATCGTGGCGGGATTTGTTTGATTGTCAAAAATCACCTTGCCGTGAAAATCAATAATCGTGATTCTGTTTTCGGTTTTGACGTCCGCAAAGTTTGGCAAAAGCGAAAGATAATCGCACTCGTTTTCAAGCTCCGAAAAAATCTGATTTTCAAAATACTTGTAAAACGAGTCGATGAAAATCACCGAGCAAACAAAATAGACTGCCACGCCAACAAGAAAAGTGTTTATAAAAATCCTAAAAGTTAACGATTTCATTTTATCCTGTACCCGACCCCGCGGATTGTTTCAATGATGTTCTCGTCATTGAGCTTTTTTCTAAGATAGCGGATATGCACATCGACTGTTCTTGTTTCCACATCGATATCCGTTTTCCAGATTTTAGAAAGCAGTTGCTCCCGCGTTATGATGTTCCCTCTGTTTTCCAAAAGAATGCACAAAAGGTCAAACTCCTTCACCGTAAGAAAGATTTCGTTTTCGCCACAAAAAACTTGATGCTTCGCTTTGCTGAGCCGTATTTTCCCACATTCAAGAACTGAATCTTTTTCTGCTGAGACAGCTTCGTATCGTCTCAAGACTGCCTTTATCCGCGCAACGAGTTCCATAATCCCGAACGGCTTTGCAATATAATCGTCCGCTCCGCTTTCAAGTCCCAAAACCGTATCGTACTCGGTGGTTTTCGCTGTTAGCATAATCACGGGGATATGCTTTGTCTTTTCGCTTGATTTTAGCGTCTTCAAAACACAAATGCCGTCTTCCTCGGGTAGCATTATATCAAGCAAAATCAAGTCGGCTCGCGTGTTCTGCATCTCGCTCCAAAAAGCAGAGGGGAGGGCA
This sequence comes from Treponema zioleckii, assembly GCF_014737315.1. Lineage (GTDB taxonomy): Bacteria > Spirochaetota > Spirochaetia > Treponematales > Treponemataceae > Treponema_D > Treponema_D zioleckii. Next base: position 19,529 of record NZ_JPUF01000052.1, read on the forward strand.
AAGCCTTTGCATTCCATATTCTGAGCATTCAGCGCATATTCAACCAGCTTTCTGATTGAATCGTCATCTTCCAAAAGAAATATCATAGCCTCATTTTACCCCTTTTTTGACCGCTTTGTTCAGCTTCTTTTCCGCCACTTTGCTTTTCGTGATTTTTGCAAAGTCCAGCACCTTTTCCACTTTTGACTGTATCAACAAGAACGCGGACTCAGGTTCGTTCAAAAGCCTGTAATTCAAAAGTCTTCCAACGTCCGTTATCGCCAGTTTTTCTTTTGGTTTGTCGTCTTTTACAAGGCGAGTAACGATTTTTACCATCACATTCAAAAGCGGAAGCCAAAGAAGTGTCATCGCCAGATTGAAAATCGTGTGCGCGTTTGCAATCTGACGCGAAATCACCTCGACTTCGATTCCTTTCGGGCTGACGGCTTGAACAAATTTCGCGAAAATCGGGATTATCCAAATAAAAATGAGCGCGCCTGAAATATTAAAAAGGCTGTGAGCGAGCGCGCTTCGTTTGGCGTTCTTTGACTGCCCGATTGACGCAAGAACTGCCGTTATTGTCGTTCCGATGTTGTCGCCGAGAAGAATCGGGATTGCGCCAGAAAGCCCAATGACGCTGCTCATTCCGTCGCCCGCGTCTTGAGAGGCGAAGTTCTGCAAAACGGCTATCGTCGCGCTGGAACTCTGCACGATAAGCGTCATCAGCGTTCCCGTGAGGACTCCAAGAAGCGGAACGTCGGAAACTTTTCTCATCATCTCAATAAAAATCGCACTTTTTGCAAGCGGTTTCATAACGCCGCCCATCGTTTCAATTCCCAAGAACAAAAGTCCGAAAGCAAAGATTGTTGTGCCGAAATTCTTCCATTTTTGATTTTTTACGATGAACGAAATCGCAAAGCCGATGAAAATGAATGCGTAGATGTAATCAGAAAGTTTGAAAGCGATGATTTGCGCCGTTATCGTCGTTCCGATGTTCGCTCCAAAAATGATTGCGATTGCGACGGGCAAACTCATCACTCCCGCCGAAACAAAGCCGATGACCATGACGGTTGTCGCGCTTGAACTTTGCAGAACCGCCGTGGAGAGCGCGCCCACAAAAACTCCAAGCAGCGGATTTTTTGCAAGCACAGACATAATCGTTTTGATACTCGCTCCCGCCGCTTTTTTCAGGCTTTCGCTCATCAGATTCATTCCGAACAGAAAAAGCGCAAGCCCGCCAGAAAGACCAAAAACAATTCTCAAGTTTTCATTCATAAAACACCTCGTTTGACTGGAAGTGTAGTTTATGAATGTTAGATGACAGGGAAGAATTTGTTAAATTCTTGTTAAATCGCCGTTTACAAAAAAATCAACGCTCAATCAATCAATCTTCTTTCGGAAGTCTCTTAAAATACGCTCCTCCGTTCAGTTTGAGCCACTTGTCACATTTTTTATAATCCGGGAAAATCCGCAACACTTCATCATAAAACTCTTTTGAATGATTCATGTGGCGACGATGGCAGAGTTCATGTACAACAACGCTGTCAAGGATTTCCGGCGGCATCAGCACAAGAAGACAGTTAAAGTTAAGATTTCCGTCTACAGAACAGCTTCCCCAGCGCGACTTCTGAAGGCGAATAAAGATGCGGTTGTAGGAAATTCCGGCTATTTTTGCGTAGTGCTCTACCCTTTGCGGAATTATTACCCTCGCCTTTTTCTTTATCTGTTTAATGTCGTCTTCTGTAAGCGCGCCCATAGAAGTGGCAAGTTCAGTCTGGTTTTCAATCTTTTTAAGCTGCCTTGTAATCCAGTTTTTCTTTTCGCGGACAAAGCAGTCTGCAACAAATGCGGGCGTTCCAAGCGGCACTTTAACGATGACTTTTTTATCATCTGCCACCTGAATGCTCATTGAGCGTCGTCGGGATTTTTGAATTATGTAGGTTATTTCCATGAATTCATTCTATTTTTTTTGAATCCCGCAGGCAGGACCTGCAAGCAGAGCAGCTTTCTTTGCTTCGGCCTCTACGTCATTCAGAATATCATTATATTCAGGATGCTTCGAAAACCATCTTATTGAATATGAACAAGTAAGTTCTGCCTTTAGTCCCTGCTTTCTAAGCTCATTCGCAACAAACTCGGTAATTTTTCCGGCAAGCCCCTGCCCGTTCATCTCTGGCAAAACTTCCGTGTGAACAAGATTCACAACGCCAGGTTTAACTTCCGGGAAGTCCAAAACAGCAACCTGTCTGCCATTTTCGTCTTCAATCCATGCCTTATTCTTTTCTGATTTGTAGTTCATACATCTTACCTCACATCTAATTAAAGTTCTCTCTAAAAACTTCACTTTTTAGAGAGAACTTAAAAAATACGCTTCCGATTTACTCAATGTCCAAAATGACAAGTTGCGGGTGGTTAAAAAATCTTGGCAGCGGCGTGCTTTCCCGTGCAAGCCCACGGCTTACTTCCATAACGCTCCCGTTCGAAAGCTGATACGGACCGTTCACGTATTTTGCCCAAAAGCCTTGATTCGGAGCAAACAAGCCTCTGTTAAAAAACGGAATTCTGACCTGCCCGGCATGAGCGTGCCCCGCAAGAATCAAGTCAAAATCATATTGCTCGTAGATTTTTATCCTTTCCGGGCGATGCGTCACAAGGATTTTAAAATGAGATTTTTCGGTGGCTCCAAAAGCTGAATCCAGTTGATTTTTCCATTCAGCCTCGTTCACAAAAAACGGGTCGTCCACGCCGCAAATGTCAATGGCAAAATTGTTCAAAATCAAAGTCTTCGCTTCCCCTGCCAGCACATTAACGCCCGCGGCACGCAAATAATCTTTCATTTCATTCCCGCGGCCGCTCCAAAACTCGTGATTTCCTGTAACGTAATAGCAAGGATATTTTTTGACCAAATCTTCAATCAAAATTTTCGCATTATCGTCTGGAATCTTGTCGTCAAAAATATCACCCGCAAGAATAACAAAGTCCACTTTTTCGTTGTCGATTTTTTGAATCAATGTGCGCTGATTTTTTCCGTAGCGACAAGAATGCAAGTCGGTTACAAGTGCAATCCTGATTTTTTGAGCTTCATTTTTTAGAAGATTCAGTTTTATTCTGTCAACAAACAGCACTTCTGACCACAAAATCCACAACAGGAGTGCCACAAAACCAAACAGTGAAAGAAGAACTTTTTTCTTACGATTCATATTTTGCTCTTGACTCCTTAAATCCAAATAAAAAAGCCGCCCCCAGACTGGCTAAAAACTCAAAATCATAGTGTCATGCTGAACTTGCTTTGGGTTCTTGTACACAAAATATAGTGCAGATGCCGAAATAAATTCGGCATGACGAAAGTTTTTAATCAGTCTCCCTCTGAAGTGCTAAACGAACCTCAAAAAACGGGCAGCGGCTTTTCTTAAAAGATTTTACGCACGACCGTATTTGTCCTCAAAACGAACAATATCATCTTCTTCCAAATAGCTTCCAGACTGAACTTCAATGAATTCAAGAGGGAGCTTTCCTGGATTTTCAATTGCGTGAACCGTTCCGAGAGGAATAAAAGTTGACTGGTTCTCAGTAAGAATAAGCTCTTTTTCGCCGTTCAAAACTTTTGCTGTACCAGAAACGATAATCCAATGCTCTGCCCGATGATAGTGCAGCTGAACGCTCAGTTTCTGACCTGGCTTTACGGTAATATGCTTTACTTTGAATCGCTCGCCCTTTTCGATTGTCTCATAAAATCCCCACGGGCGATAGCCAATCGTATTCTCGGTTGCGGCTGGATTTTTTGAATCCTTCAAGCGGTCAACGATATTCTTTACGGATTCTGACTTGGATTTGTCCGCAACGAGCAAAGCATCTTTTGTATCAACAATCACAACGTCCTTCAAGCCGATTGCCGTAACAACGCGGTTCTTTCCATAAACAAAGGAATTTTCAACCCCGTCAAGAACAGCATTGCCTTTTACGACATTGCCAAAAGAATCTTTTTCCGAAACGTCCCAAAGCGAATTCCAAGAACCAACGTCGCTCCATCCGGCATTCAACGGAATAACCTTGCCTTTTTTGGTCTTTTCCATAACCGCGTAGTCAATCGAAATCGACGGATTTTTCTCGAACGACTCTTTTTCAAGGCGGATAAAATCCAAATCAACTTTTGCGTTCAAAAGCGATTTGCTCGTAGCCTCAAAAATCGAGTTGTCAAGATTCTTGATTTCTTCTATAAAACTATCCGCCCTAAAAATGAACATTCCAGAATTCCAAAGGAAATTTCCAGACTCAAGATACTTTTTTGCGGTCTCCAAATTCGGCTTTTCAACGAAACGTTTTATTGAAGCGCACTCGCCATCTTTTTTTTCAGACTCAATGTAGCCGTAACCAGTCGCCGGGAAGGTCGGAGTGATTCCGAACGTTACGAGGCTGCCCTTTTGTGCCTCTTTTGCGGCAAGCGAAACTGCCTCGCAGAATACTTTTGAATCCTTAATGTTGTGGTCAGACGGCAGCACGACGATGACAGAATTTTCATCAATCTGCATTGCTTTTAAGGCAGCCGCCACAATTGCAGGCGCAGTATTTTTTGCGACAGGCTCCAAAAGAATCACAGGATTCTTAACGCCAATCTGATTCATCTGCTCGGCAATAATAAATCTGTGCTGCTCATTGCATACGATAATCGGCTCTCTAACTTCCAGACCAGAAAGACGTCCTACAGTCTCCTGAATCATCGTTTTGTCTGAAACAAGGCTTATAAGTTGCTTAGGAAACGCGGCGCGTGAAAGTGGCCAAAGACGGGTTCCGCTTCCGCCTGAAAGAATTACAGGTATAATCGACATTATTTTTCCTCAAAAGCAGGCGACTAGAACAAATTCGCCTGCAATTTTATCAGATTTGATTTTATTATTTTTTTAATTTTCCGTTTTTAAGATATGCGTCCCAAGTTGATTTTAGGAGCGTCTCAACGTCAGAGTGCTTTGGAACCCAGCCAAGTTTTTCTCTCGCATAGGCAGATGTGGCAACGAGTGTCGCAGGGTCGCCGGCACGTCGCTCAACAAAGTCTGCAGGAATCTCTTTTCCGGTGAGTTTTCTTGCAGTGTCGAGCATTTCTTTTACGGTAACGCCCTTCTCGCTTCCAAGGTTCACAGTGATGCTCTCGTTGTTTTTCGTTATGTACTCAAGCGCAAGAACGTGAGCAACTGCAAGATCCGTAACGTGAACGTAGTCGCGAATACAAGTTCCGTCGCGAGTGTCGTAATCATTTCCGAACACTTTCATCTTTTCGCGCATTCCGCAAGCTGTCTCCATGATTACCGGAAGCAAGTTCGCAGGATTCTGCTCAAGACCGCACGGGAAGCCGTCAACATCGTAGCCAGCAGCGTTAAAATATCGAAGAGCCGCAAATTTTAATCCACGGATTTTTTCGTACCAGCCCATAAATTCTTCGATTTTAAGTTTAGTGAATCCATAGTAGTTCTCTGGATTTTTAGGGTGTTTCTCATCAATCGGAAGGTACTGTGGCTCGCCAAAAACAGCCGCGCTCGAAGAAAATACCATTTTTAGGCAGTTGTGCTTAACCGCGCTGTTCATAATGTTGAGCGTGCCAGTAATATTGTTTACGGAATATTTTTCAGGTTTGAGCATTGACTCACCAGCGGCCTTGAATGCTGCAAGATGAACGAACGCATCAAATCCGCGCGCAAAAGCTGAATCAATATCATCCTGAATCAAAATGTTTCCATAAATAAATTCGTTCTCAGGAAAAAGATTCTCGCGAAGTCCAGACGACAAATTATCAAAAACCGTAACGGTGTGACCTTTCTGCATCAATTCTTTTACAACATGGCTTCCGATATATCCGGCTCCGCCAATTACCAAAACTTTCATAAAAAAAACCTCTCTAAAATAAAAATGTCCTAACGATTATATCACAAGACATGAGAAATACAAATTTAAAGGCAAAAATCTGCCCCATCAACTTTCGCACATTAATGAATTTCTGCCTATAAAAACTATTTTTTATACCGCCACTGAGAAAGGAACAAAAAAGTCTCAAAACAAAAAAAAGCCATGAACCGAACGATTCATGGCTTAAAGCTGCCTGTAGGACTTGGACCCACGACCCCGAGATTACAAATCACGTGCTCTACCAGCTGAGCTAAGGCAGCAAATTAAAATGTAAAAGAAAACAATCAAGAAACCGAAACTTCTGATTGCTAAGCTGCCTGTAGGACTTGGACCCACGACCCCGAGATTACAAATCACGTGCTCTACCAACTGAGCTAAGGCAGCGTTTACCGTCAAACGGTGTAAATATATTACAAAATCGAACAAAACATGTCAACAGAAAAATAAAGTTTTTTTGAATTTTTTTGTAAATTCTCCCCAAAATTTGGAATTCGGACTATTTATTCTTTTACTCCGCTTATAACCGAATCAAAAATAATAGAAAGAAAAAAATGTGATTTTCCCCTAAAAATATATGGATTTTTTTGATAAAGCGTAACATTCTCAATTTATTGCAAGATTTGCGAAAAATCATCAAAGTCATATTTGATGAAAAAAAACAAGTTTTAATCGCTAGACTTTTTTATGATGACATTTTTGTTTTAGCACAAGCAAGTTTTGATTGTTTTCTTGTCCAACAGCTACAAAAGACAACGAATTATGCTACAATAAAACATCAATTTTCAAAACAAGGACATCATCATGGCAAAATCAAAATCGACCAAATCATCTTCCGCCACAATCGGCTTTGAACAGCAGATTTGGGATGCAGCCTGCGAACTTTGGGGACACATTCCCGCTGCAGATTACCGCAAAATCTTTACAGGACTTATCTTCTTAAAATACATCTCAACTGCCTTCGAAAAAAAATATGCAGAGCTCGTTGCAGAAGGTGACGGTTTTGAAGACGACCCGGACGCTTACGAAGCAGACAACATCTTCTTTGTTCCGCCGGAAGCCCGCTGGTCAGAAATTGCAAAGGCTGCCCATACACCGGAAATCGGCACAATCTTAGACAAAGCCATGATTGCCATAGAAGCCGACAACAAAAGCCTCAAAGGAGTCCTTCCAAAAAACTACGCCAACCCCGAGCTGGACAAACGCGTTCTTGGTAACGTAGTAGACGTATTCACCAACATGGACATGAGCGACACCGAAGCAAGCAAAGATCTGCTCGGCCGCACCTACGAATACTGCATCGCCCAGTTTGCATCCTACGAAGGAGTAAAAGGCGGCGAGTTCTACACCCCGGCAAGCGTAGTAAAAACAATCGTAAATATCTTAAAACCTTCAGAAGGAAAGCGCGTTTACGATCCTTGCTGTGGTTCGGGCGGAATGTTCGTTCAGTCAGTAAAGTTCATTCAGGAGCACGCAGGAAACAGAAGCAACATCTCGGTCTTCGGACAGGAGGCCAACGCCGACACCTGGAAAATGGCCAAAATGAACATGGCAATCCGCGGAATCGACGCAAACTTTGGCGACCATCCCGAAGACACCTTCTTCAACGACCTTCATTCCACACAGAAGTTCGACTTCATCATGGCAAATCCACCCTTCAACTTAAGCAACTGGGGACAGGATAAATTGCAGAACGACCCGCGCTGGGCATACGGACTTCCACCCGCAGGCAACGCAAACTACGCCTGGATAGAACACATGATTTACCACCTGGCTCCTAACGGAAAAATCGGTCTGGTACTTGCAAATGGCGCCCTTTCCACCCAGACCTCTGGCGAAGGAGAAATCCGTCGTAAAATAATCGAAGCAGATTTAATAGAAGGAATTGTTGCCATGCCAACCCAGCTTTTCTACAGCGTAACAATTCCGGTAACCCTTTGGTTCATCACCCGCGGCAAAAAGCAGCCCGGCAAAACCCTCTTCATAGATGCCCGCAACATGGGCCACATGGTAGACCGCAAGCACCGTGACTTTTCTGAAGAAGACATCGCCCGCCTTGCAAACACCTTCACCGCCTTCCAGAAGGGCACCCTCGAAGATGTAAAAGGCTTCTGCGCAGTTGCCACCACAAAACAAATCGCCGCCCAGGATTACATCCTCACCCCCGGCCGCTACGTTGGCATAGAAGAAGGGCCTGTGGATGATGAACCCTTCGCCGATAAAATGACCCGCCTGACCACCGAACTTGGCGGAATGTTCGCAAAGAGCCACGAGCTCGAAGAAGAGATAAAGAAAAATTTAGGAGAGATTGGTTTTAAGATTTAGGGCGCTCCCTGCCTGACGGCAGGTCGGGCTTTTCGGGGTTCCGCTATCGCTCCATTCTCGCTTCGCGAGAACGGCTACGCTGCCCCTACAATCCCTAGCGCATTAGGGCGGCGCAGGCGGGCAGAAATTGCCACACGGATTCGATTTTGCTAACACAAAATCAGTCAATTGTCATTTGAAACGACAAAACGTCATTCCGGACTTGTTTCGGAATCTAAAATATAAAGGAATGAAAATGGAAGAGTGGAAAAAAGTTAGATTAGGAGATTATTGTGATTTTCAAAACGGTTACGCATTTAAATCTTCAGAATTCAAAACTAATGGTGAATACAAAATTGTCAAAATCAAAGAACTAAAAGATGGACTTGTTAAATTTTTCGATGATTCTGCAAGTGTAGATATTCAAGACATTAAAGAATTTGAGAAATATAAAATCTACCGAAATGATGTTCTTTTCGCTTTAACTGGAGACCCTGTAAGTAAACCTAATCCATTAAGTTGGGTAGGAAGAGTATCGATTTATAGATGCGATGAAAATGCTTTGTTAAATCAACGAACCTGTAAAATGAAAAAATCTGAAAAATTTGATAATCAATTTTTGTACTATTATTTTCGGCAATGGGATAACTTTTATGCCTTAGCTTCCAAAGCTACAGGTAGTGCAAGTCAGGCAAATATTTCAACAAATACTATAGCAGATACAATCATAAATGAACTGA
>NZ_JPUF01000053.1 GCF_014737315.1 Treponema zioleckii
CCGTTGAATGGCAGATTTCTCCATTCCGCTTCGCTGCAGTCGAAATGACAGAAGCACTCCCGCCACACCGACAGCTTTTTTCCCGTCACAACGACAGTGTTTTTTCCTGTCACAACGGCAGTGTTTTCCTGTCACCTCGACCGAAGTGGAGAGGTCTGCACGCATTCCGTCGAATGGCAGATTTCTCCATTCCGCTTCGCTACAGTCGAAATGACAGCAGCACTCCCGCCACAACGACAGCGTTTTTTCTGTCCCTCGACCAATGGTCTTTCCTGTCACAACGGCAGTGTTTTTTCTGTCACCTCGACCGAAGTGGAGAGGTCTGTACACATTCCGTTGAATGGCAGATTTCTCCATTCCGCTTCGCTACAGTCGAAATGACATTGTTAAGTTCAGTATGCCGATGAATTTTGATTATACTCTATATTCTTATTTTTATCTTCCTAATTTTTTGCCCACTTGCCAGAGTCGTAGCAAAAACAGGCTTCCTCGAACGAAAAGCTCAAAGCTCATCGCGAACCAGATTCCTTCAAGACCGAACGGAGAAGCGAGAATGATTGCTAGAGGAATGCGGACAAACCACATCGCGCCGAATTTGTACAGACTCGGAATAAAAGTGTCCCCGATTCCGCGTAAAGCGCCGCTTGCAACGAGCGAGGCTCCAAAGAAAGGCTCAGAGAACGCTTCGATTTTTAGGATTTTTGAGCCGAGTTCCTGAATGGCTGGATTCGGGGAAAGAAAACTTATCATTTCGTGAGAGAAAACAAAAAGCATTACGCCCGTAACAATCATCAGAATGATTCCGAGTAGCGTCGTTAGCCAGCTCAGTCTTTTTGTCAAATCTAGCCTTCCGGCTCCAAAGCTCTGCCCGGTGAGTGTGCTTGCTGCCGCTCCGAGTCCGTGTGCCGGCATGTAGCACAAACTTTCCGCGGTGATAGCGAATGAGTTTGCCGAAAGTGCGACATTTCCTAGCGGGGCAACGATTTTTGTAAATGCGACTTGACCACTGCTCATCACAAGCTGCTCAAACGCAACCGGAAGTCCGATTTTTACGGCTTTTCTAAGATATTCCGGTGAATAGCTTAGCCGCTCGTTTTTTCGGAGACTGAGCGATTTTGATTTAAAGAGCAAATGCAGAATGAGGAGAGTTGCCGTTACGAATCTTGCAATCAGCGTGCCGAGTGCCGCTCCTGTAACGCCAAGTTCCATTCTAAAAATCAAAACGTAGTTTAGAATCACGTTGAGAATTGCCATTACGACTTGCATTATCGCAGGAATTTTCATTTCGCCCGCCGCCTGAAGCATTCCCGCCGCCAAATCGTTCAGCTGAATAATCGGAAAAGAAATCGCGAAGATAAAAAAGTAGACGAACGCTTTTTTAGAGACCGTTTCATCGCCGCCAAGCCAGTGCGGAAGGTATGGACTTATAATCGAAGTTGCGAGTGCGATTATAAGCGAGAAGGCAAGAACAAAAATCATCGAAATCTTCAGAAGATTCCTTGCTTCTTTTTCTTTGCCAGATCCAATCAATTGCGAAAGCTGCACTGTAAATCCCATTGCCGCGGCAAAACTCAGCCCCCCGATGAGCCACGTGCTCGACGAGACAAGCCCGATTGCAGCCGAGTCTTCCGTGGCGAGCTGGCCGACCATAGACGTGTCGATGTACGACATCATTATGTAAGAAAGCTGGGCTAAAATTGCGGGTATGCTTAGCTGAACTATAAGATGGATTTGCTTTTTTAGACTGAGGGGTGTCCCGTTTCTCATCTCTGCGAGTAAATCTGTTTTCATTGAAAAATGCTCCGCCCGTAGAATTTATGCTGACAAAAAAGGCAATTGCAGGTACAAAGCCCACAATTGCCTTGAATGGTGGCTATTTTAGTTTTTTTATAGAAAATATTAGGCAAGGCAAGCGTCAAGAGCGTTTGCAATTGCCTTTTTGTCAAGGTTCTGTCCGATGATGCAGAGCTTAATCATGCGGTCACCAACTTTTGGATCCCATTCTTTTTGAATCTCAGGATTCTGCGCAAGGATTTTTTTCTGCTCCTTTTCTGGAGAAGTTGCAATCCACTGTCCTGAGTAACCGGCCTGAATCTGTCGTCCAGAAGTCTCGAAGACATAAGCCATGTCGTCTTCGTCAGCGAACCAGATAAGTCCCTTGCAGCGGATAATGTTCTTTGGCCATTTTCCTGCGAACTCGTCAAGTTTCTGTCGGTCGAACGGCTTTCTCCTGTAATAAATGAACGTTCCGATTCCGTATTCATCTTCATCTGCTCCAGAATCTCCGTCGTGCTTGTGCTCGTGATGGTGGTGCTCGTGGTCATGATGATGTTCGTGTTCGTCGTGCTCATCATGGTCGTGGTGATGATGCTCATGCTCGTCATGGTCGTCATCATCATCGTCTTCGTCGATTTCGCCTTCCTCAAGCTGTTTGCACCAACCTGCAGAGGCATAAACCTGCTCAAAGTCGAACGAATGAGTTCCGAGAACTTCGCTAACGTCAACTTTGCCGTGGTCAGTTTCTATGATTTTTACTCCAGGATGAAGTGCTTCGATTACTTTTCGTACCTTTTTGAATTCATCTTCTGTTACAAGGTCTTTTTTGTTGATTACGAGAGTTGAACAGAATTCAATCTGCTGAACCAAAAGAGACTCAATGTCTTCTTCACCGATTGCTTCTTTGTTAAGGAGCTTGTTTCCGCCGGCAAATTCGTCTACGAGGCGAGCTGCGTCAACTACGCCAACAACGTTGTCAAGAACGCCGTTTTTGATTGTCTCAAGTTCCTGAGCGATTGGCATTGGCTCACAAACGCCAGAAGCTTCAATCATAATGTAGTCGTATTTTCCACTTTTTATGAGGTTTTCGATGTTCTGAGCGAGCTGCGATTTGAGCGTACAGCAGATACATCCGTTTGTAAGAGGAACGATGTCGCTCGTGTCTGTTATTTTTGCGCCGTCTGCAATCAATTTTGCATCAACGTTAACTTCGCCAATATCGTTTACAATAACTGCAACCTTATATCCTTTCTGGTTTGAAAGAACCTGATTCAGCAAGGTTGTTTTTCCGGCTCCCAAATATCCGCAAAGAAGAGCCATTGGAGTTTTTGCTTTTGCCATTTTTGTCTCCTATCTAAGAAATGGGGCAATCGCCCAAAAATATTACAGAATGAATATAGTCAATTTTTTACAAATCGGCTACAGGTTTTTCTTCGGGTTTTGCCTCTAGCGTTTCCTTGGGTTCTGTCTTTTTTAAGTCATCTGCTTTTATGGAGAATCTGTCCTGGAGCGAACCTGTTGCAATGTAGACCTCGCTTGAACCGTCGATTCGGACGTAATTCTGCTGACCTGTTGCAGTGTCTTTTCCGATGGTGAGTGAGCGGAGTGACTTTCCGCCGGCACTTGCCGACACTTCGATTATTTTGTTTTCGGTAAGCCCGTAACGTTCGTTCGTAGCTTCGTCGTTGCCATTTGTGCTGACGCCGAGAGTCTTTATGCTCAAAAGTGCCTTTTTAAGGTATTCAACTCGGCTTGAATCAGCGTTCTCTCCGTTTACAGTCCACTCATCACCGTTTTTTGCGAGCGTGATTTTTCCGTTTTCCTTGGAATTAATTTCAATCAGATCAATCGTGTCTTCCAATTTAAAAGTTTTTACGGAAGATTTTGACGCAAGCACAGTTTGTACGGCGTAAATTACCGCAAAAAGTGCGATTGCCGCAAGTAAAATTATTTTTCGTGTTTTCATAGTCTTTCCTGTTTTTTTTATGGCTATTCAGCCTTTTCGATATTTTCGCTTTCTCGTGAGTCGTCAGGATTGTACTTTTGGCGGATAGCCTTTTTTCGTGCTTTCTGATGAACGAGAACCAAAATTCCGCACACGGCCACAAGAAGTGCAATTCCGATTTCGTTAAAATATTTGGCAGCGTTTGCGGCTTCCTGCGAAGCGATTTCGAGCGTGTTGAGAGAAAGTCCTTTCGTTCTCATCTCGCACAAATCTTCTTCGCCGTTCATGTAGTCAACGATATTTCTGAGCAAATAGCTTATTGGAGCTTTTCCGTTCTTTCCGTTCACGTTTTCCGTGGTGATTTCTGACGAACCTGCAACGAAAATCTTTCCGTTCTGAACAGATTTTGCAATGTGTCCGTCTTCTGCCTTAACGTCGATTTTTACGTCTCCGGATTTTTCAGAATCATTTTCTGCGTCTTTGTTCGGATTTTCAACTTTTCCGTCAAATGCGCTTTGGAATTTTCCTTCAACAAGAACCGCAAGATTGTAGCTCTGCATTGTCGATTTGTCTGACGGCGGCGTTATGAATGACGGGTTTACCGTAAAGTTTTTGTCCATGAGCCAGCTGTTCGGCGAAGATTTTGCCAGAACCGTAACTTTTTCGTCGGCTTTTGACTCGGCCTCCGAAACGTCAATCGAAGAGGCCTGAGCGAATACAACGAATCCGAGATTCTTTGAGATTACGCTTTTTTTGTTGAGACCGTCTTTCTGGAGAACAGGCGCATAGTAAACGCGCTGAATTCCGTCTGGTAGGTACGGATTTTGGTCTTGGTAGCATTTTTCGTCAAGAACGTAGTCTTTTCCGATTTTGATTCCATATTTGTCGAGAAGTTTTTGAAGCCCTGTATCAATCGGTGTAAAAGTCGGCTGGTTGAGCGGATTAGAACGGTCTTGCGGCGCGGTGATTTCAAATCTGTCCGTAAAAATCATAATGTTTCCGCCACGCATAAGGAACTGATCGAGTTTGTAAAGCTCATAATCAGAGAACTTGCTTTTTGGTCCGTTGATTACTACGCTTACAAGACTTGCTGGCAAATCTTCCGTTCGAAGATCGAATACTTCAAATCCGTAGCGGTCAGAAATTATATTTTTGAGGACGAAAGACTCGTCTCCGTCTGAAATGTATTCTCTTTCGTTGTGTCCGACGATGTAGCCGATTGTCTTTGACTTTGAAACGACAGATTGCAGCGCCATCGTAATGTTCTGGTCAAGGTTTTCGGTTCCCGCGATTCCGAACGGAGTAATCTGGAACGGAATAATCTGGAATTTTTCGCCGTATTCAACTACAAGTCCGAGGGCGAATTTTTCTTCCCCGACCATAAATCCCTGAATTCCGTATTTGGAAACGATTGCATCGATTTCGTCCTGTGACGGGTCTACCACGTTGAACGTGATTTTGTCGCCGTTCTTTTTGTTCACTTCCTCGTAAGCTGCGCTGATTCGTCCTTCAAGTTTGCTGTAGCCCGGAAATCCAAAGTCTGCGATTCGTTTTGAAGCGTAATACGTAAGGTTCACTTTGCCCTGCAAGCCAGAAAGCATACTCGTGTTCGAAATCATTTTGCTGATTGTGGTGGTGAGTTTGTACTCCAAGCCGTCGGTTGTTGTGAGCGAGTCGATTTTTTCGGTGCTGTCGGCATAATCGATTGCGAGCGCCATCCAAACCTGCTTGAATCCGACTTCTGTATTTTTAATCTGCTGAATCTGAACTTGATTCAAACCGTAGCTTCGCGCAAGAACTTCGTTTTCCTGTTTTGACATGTCAAAGAATTCGTAAGAGAAATTCTCGTTGGCTTTGCCTTTGTATTCAACCAAAAGGTCAGAAAGATAAGTTTGCACTTCGTTGTAAGGTGCCGTTAAATTGTCGCTAAAAAACACTTTTATCGAGAGAGGTTTTTCGAGCGTGCTTACGACCTGTTCGCTTGCCTTTGAGATTGTGTAGGATTTTGGTTCCGTCAAGTCGCTTCTAAAAAATGCGTTGTAAGAAACGAGATTTATGAGAATCAAAAGAATGAAAAATAATGGAATGTCGCTTTTTGGACTCTTCAAATAATTCAGTAATTTCATTTTTAAACCTTTTAAATTTTATCTGTTTGCGGCAGTTGATTTTAATGATTCAACTGAAAGCACAAAGAAAATCGCCGTGAGCGAGACAAAGTAAATCAAATCCCGCGAGTCGATTATTCCTCTTGAAATTGACTCAAAGTGAGCCATTGCCGAAAAATACGCCACGAATTTTACGATTGGCGCAGGAATAAAAATCATGAACATCGAAAGCAGTGCGAATGCAATGCAGATTGCGAACGCGATAAAAAACGCGATAATCTGATTTTTTGTAAGGCTCGTGGCAAAAAGTCCGATTGAGCTGAACGACGCAATCAGAAAAATCGCTCCCAAATATCCGCCGATAATCGGTCCAAAATCCGGGGTGCCGAATTTGATGCAGGTGAGCACGTAAAAAAGAGTCGGGACGAGCATTGAAACTCCGCACACGAAAGCCGCCAAAAATTTTCCGAGCGTAATGTCGAATGCGGTGAGCGGCAGCGTCATCAATGTTTCGATGGAACCCGTTCGTTTTTCATCGGCAATCATTCGCATTGTGAGTGCTGGGATAAAAAATGCCAATATAATAGGAAGAATCTGGAAATAATTTCTGAGCTCCGCACGATTGTTCAAAAAGAATGTGTTGAAAAACAAAAATCCTGACGCAAGCATAAAAAGTCCCGTGACGATATATGCAATCGGGCTTGTAAAGTATGCGAGGATTTCCCTTTTCATAATTATGAATGAAGGATTTCTCTTTTTAGTCATTTTTATTCTCCTGTTTGTCTGTGGTGAGGGCGTGGAATACGTCTTCAAGGCTGTTCTTTCGGACTTCGAGCGTGTAGAGGACCCAGTTGTTCTTTGCGCAGAGCTTAAAGATTTCGCCTCGGATTTCGGCGTTGTTCTTTGCGCTTACCACCGCACTTATTGCGTTTGGCGCCGCATTGATTTTTTCTCCGTCCGTAATCGTGCATGAATCCACTGTGCCGATTTTTTCAAGTTCGCTTTTCAATTCTTCTTTAGAAACTCCGTCCGCCTGCAAGAAGACTGTCTCCGAGTGCCCGAAACGCTCGCGAAGTTCCGCTGTAGGACTGTCGGCAACGAGTTTTCCTTTTGCAATGATGATTACGCGGCTGCAAATCATTTCGACTTCGCCCAAAATATGGGTTGAGATGATTACTGTGCGTGTCTCGCCGATTTTTCGGATAAGTTCGCGAACTTCCTGAATCTGGTTCGGGTCAAGTCCGCTTGTAGGCTCGTCAAGAATAAGAATCTCCGGGTCGTTCATAAGTGCGTGCGCG
Organism: Treponema zioleckii; assembly: GCF_014737315.1. GTDB lineage: Bacteria > Spirochaetota > Spirochaetia > Treponematales > Treponemataceae > Treponema_D > Treponema_D zioleckii. Next base: position 7,125 of record NZ_JPUF01000053.1, read on the forward strand.
AGACCTACGCGCTGTTTGTAACCGCGGCTCAGTTCGCTTATGTTTTTGTGCATGACTTCTTTGAGTCCGCAGAGATGGCAGAGATGCGGAACTTTTGTTTCCGCGTCCTGATTATAAATTTCTGCAACGTATTTTAAATAATCTGCAACAATCATGTCGCTGTACATTGGCGCACTTTCCGGCATGTAGCCGATTTTTCGTTTTGCCGCAACAGGATTTTCTGCAATATCGATTCCGTCAATAAGAATTTTTCCGGAAGTCGAGTTCAAAAATCCTGTTATCATTCGCATCGTGGTACTTTTTCCGGCTCCGTTAGGTCCCAAAAGACCGACTATTTGCCCCGTAGGAATTGAAAAACTGATGTCGTCTACGGCACGGAACGTTCCAAAATGCCGCGAAAGGTGAGAAACCTCAATCATCGTAAAAACCTCATTTTTAATTGTTCAAAATAGAAAAAACTACTCCAAAATAATAATTCCGAAGATTGTAATAAGTAAAACAGATTTTCAAAAAGTTAAAAGAAAAAAAGAAAAGTTGAAAACTGAAAACTTGCGTCATGCTGAACTCGACCGCTTTCGTTTTCGCGGTCGCCTTGATTCAGCATCTATATTTCATTTGGTGCAAAGAACTTATTGGGCAGTTGCCATAACACTCTTAAAAGTAGCAGTTCAAAAAGACCCACCAAAGCGCGAGTTTTTGGAAACGCTAAAAACAGGCTTTGAGGTCTGTAAGTCCACGTGTGCGTTTCCGAAAAACTTGCGGGAAACGCACAATAAAAACTTTTTTTCAAAAAGTCTACTTGTAGCGTTTCCATTTATAGTAACTTTCGCTAAAATGAATAAATATTTTAAAAATAGGAAGGTCTTATGCTTACTTTGAAATTTGGCGGTACTTCAATGGGAAGTGCCAGAAGAATTATCAATTCAGTTGATATTATGGTTGGTCGTGCGAAACAGGATCGAATCAGCGTTATTGTTTCAGCAGTTGCAGGAATTTCTAACAGCTTGCAGGCCGCGATTGACGGCTGCATTTCTGGCGGGAACACCCAAGCCTTTGTTCAGAGCATAAGAAAGACCCATACCGAAATCTGTAACGAAATTCAGTCAAAATTGCAGGGATTTGACGCTCAGAGCGTAATGGACTCTATTGAGCCTAATTTTGTGGAATTGGAAAAACTCCTTTCAGGCGTTGCGACTTTTGGCGAGTGCCCAAAATCAATTCACTGCCGAATCATGGGAATGGGCGAGCTTTGTTGTGTTCCTATCGTTAACGCCGTTCTCCTTGCCAAAAAACAGAACGTTCTCGTTCTTGATTCACGAAAATATATTTTTACCACGGGCGACCAAAAAGAAGGCGACCCGGATTATGCGCGCACCTCAAATGCATTGCAGTCTTACCGAGACGGCTCGGAGCCGAATCCTCCTCAGATTCTTTTGTTCCCGGGCTTTGTATCTGCTTGGTCAAAGCATCCTGGCGAGGAGACTTCAATGGGACTTCTCGGACGTAACGGTTCGGACTTTTCGGCTTCAATCGTTGCGGCTTCCCTCGGTTCGTCAAAATGCGAATTCTGGACGGATGTTGACGGAATCTACACAGCAGACCCTCGCGTGGTGAGCGACGCAATTCTTGTTGAGGACATGACTTACGAAGAGGCTATGGAACTTTCGTTCTTCGGTTCAAAAGTTCTTCATCCAAAAACTTTGGCTCCGCTTGCTGCCAAAGGAATCGAAGCGTGGAGCTTAAATTCTCACAATCCGTCTGCACGCGGAACGCGAATCGGAAAAGGTCCGTTCGAGAGCGAAAAAAACGCCGGTCCTGTACGGGGAATCTCCTGCCTAAAAGACACTTCGCTCATCTCTGTTTCTGGAAGCGGAATGAAAGGCAAGACTGGCTTTGCCTCAAGAATTTTTGCCGCAGTCACACGCGCTGGCGTTTCAATGCTCTTAATCACGCAATCATCTTCTGAATACACGATTTCTTTCTGCGTAAAACAGAATCAGGCAGACAAAGTAAAAGACGCGCTTTCTCAGGAATTTGCGCTTGAAATCCGCGACGGACTTTTGAACAAAATCGGTGTGGACGAATACTGCTCGATTGTTTCGATTGTCGGCGACGGAATGAAAGAGTCTTGCGGCGTGGCCGGAAAATTCCTGGATTCCCTTTCTAGCAGAGGAATCAATATTAAGGCAATTGCGCAAGGTTCTAGCGAACGTTCAATTTCTGTCGTAATCGGTGCCGAATACGGTGACACGGCCGTAAAATCAGCTCACCTCTTCTTCTTTAACACTGCACAGCCAATCGAAGTTTTTGCTTTTGGCGCGGGAACAATCGGCGGCGCGCTTCTTGACCAAATCCGCGAGCAGCACGAAAAACTTCTTGCGCAGAACGTTGACATTAAGGTTTGCGCGATTTCAACTTTGGACGGAATGCTCCTTGACGGCGACGGAATCAATCTTGAGAACTGGCGCGAGGATATCAAAAAGTCCGACAAAAAGACGAATCTTGACGAAATCCTTGAGTTTGTCCGTGACACAAAACCTCTAAACCCGGTTTTTGTTGACTGCACTGCGAGCTACGATTTGCCTGAGCGATATTTGGACATCTTCCGTGCGGGAATGAGCATTGCGACTCCGAACAAACGCGCAAACTCAATGGATATGAATTTTTACAAGCAGCTTCGTGAAGTTGCGAACGAAAATCATTGCAGATTCCTTTACGAGACGAACGTTGGAGCTGGATTGCCGATTATCGACACTTTGCAGAATCTCTTTAAGTCCGGTGACTCGCTCACAGGATTCAATGGAATTATGTCTGGCTCCCTTTCTTACATTTTTGGAAAGCTCGACGAGGGCAAAAAATTCAGCGAGGCGGTTCTTGAGGCAAAAGAGCTTCGTTACACCGAGCCTGACCCGCGCGACGACTTAAAAGGCACTGACGTTGCCCGAAAAGCGTTGATTATTGCCCGCGAAGCCGGAATGAACATTGAGCTAAAAGACATAAAAATGAATTCGATTTTCCCTGCCGACTTCTCGATTGAAGGCACTGTTGAAGAATTTATGAAGAGACTTCCAGAAGTTGATTCATATTTTGAAAACAAAATGGCAGAACTTAAAAAAGAAAACAAAGTCCTTAGAATGGGTGCTTCTATTCGCGACGGAAAAGTTTCTGTGGGAATGCTGGAAGTTGGTCCTTCTGACCCGCTTTACGGCGTAAAAGGCGGTGAAAACGCATTCGTGTTCGAGACAGCCCGATACACTCCAATTCCGCTCACCGTTCGCGGTTACGGTGCCGGAGCTGGCGTAACTGCTGCCGGCGTATTCGGCGACATTCTCCGAACTGTAAGTTTTAACCCTACAAAGTAAGCCAAAAAAACAAAAGCCCGCCTAAAAGCGACCAAACTTTAGCGGGCTATTAAAAACAATAGCTAAGGAGGTAAGTCGCTCATTTGCGGACGCCTCCGTTTTTTTTATATTACGCTAGAGGCTTTACTTCGTCAACTTTTCGAAGCTGTGCAGAATCCATGATTTCTTTCCGTAACTCGTAGAAGTCCACGCGGAATAACAGTATAATTCAACGCATGGTTATCGTATTAAAAAATGATGCAAGCGAAAGTGAAAAGAAGAATATAAAAAATCTTTTAAAATCCAAGAATTTTAAAATCAACGAAGTAAAAGGTGAAGAGTCAACGATTCTTGCAGCTGTTGGAAAACTTTCCATGGACGTGCGGGAAGTGGAAGTTCTTCCCGGAGTTGAAAAAGTTGTTCCGATTTCAAAACCTTACAAACTCGCAAGCCGTGAGTTCAAACCAGAAAATTCAATAATCGAAATCCAAAATAATCGAGGGCAAATAATCCGTGTTGGCGGAAGCCGTCTTGTTTCAATCGGCGGGCCGTGTGCCGTTGAGAGCCGCGAGCAGATGCTTGCCGCCGCTGCCGCCGTTTCTGCTGCCGGGGCCACCATGCTTCGCGGCGGGGCTTACAAACCAAGAACATCTCCTTACGCGTTCCAGGGATTGGGCGAGGAAGGTCTCAAATACTTAAAAGAAGCCGGAGACAAATACGGGCTTCCTGTCGTGACCGAAATTGTGGCCGCAGAATACATTCCGTTAATGGAAGATAATGGCGTTGACGTTTATCAGGTCGGTGCAAGAAACATGCAGAATTTCGAGCTTTTAAAACGGCTCGGAAAACTCGGAAAGCCTGTAATCCTAAAGCGGGGGCTTTGCGCAACGATTCAGGAATGGCTTATGAGCGCGGAGTATCTTCTTTCGAGCGGGACCGACAAAGTTATTTTGTGCGAGCGGGGAATCCGCACTTACGAGACCGCAACGAGAAACACACTTGATTTGAGTGCGATTCCTGTTTTGCGGAGCCTTACGCATCTTCCGATTATCGTTGACCCAAGTCATGCCGTTGGAGTTCGCGACAAAATCCCTCCGATGGCCCTTGCGGCCCTTGCGGCTGGCGCGGATGGAATCATCGTTGAAGTGCATTGCCATCCGGAGCAGGCGCTTTCGGACGCGGCCCAGGCTCTTTACCCGGAGCAGTTTGACAAAATTATGCGCGACATGGAGGCCCTGGCCCCTGTAATCGGCAAGCAGGTTGCCCATATTCGGAGCGAGCGAAAGACAAGTCCGACTCAATCGATTCAATCAACGCAGGAATCTAAAAAAAATGGCACAGACGAAAAAATAAAATGTGCGTTTTCTGGAAAAAAAGGTGCGTATGCAGAGCAGGCCGTCATCAATTTTTTTGATGATTCTGCCGAGGCTGTTGAAGTCAATTCGTTTGACGAAATCTTCCAGCAGGTCGTTGACGGAAAGGTTCAGTACGGAATGATTCCTATTGAGAATTCCACCGCAGGCTCGATTTACAACAATTACGACAATTTGACACGCTACGAGGACGTTTCGATTGTTGGTGCGGTTACGATTCGAATTGAGCATTCGCTTCTGGCTCCAAAAGGTGCGACTTTACAGACCGTCAAAAACGTTTATTCCCACCCTCAGGGACTTGCCCAGTGTTCGAATTTCATAAAAAATCATGGATATCACTGTGTTGACACGGTTTCCACAGCTACCGGAGCTCAGCTTGTAGCTTCAAAGGGCGAGCTTGAGAATGCTGCGATTTGTAATGCCCGCAATGCCGAAATTTGGGGACTTGAAGTTTTGCAGCAGGGCATTGAGAATAATCCGAACAATTACACTCGTTTTGTGATTATCGCCGCGAACCACGTGGGAAGCGAGCCTTTGCAGTTTGAGGAAAAAAAGCCGAACCGCGCGAGCATTTTGTTTACGACAAAAAACGAGGCTGGTGCGCTTTACGATGCGCTGGGAGTTTTTAAGAATGCAAATTTGAGCATGAACCGTCTTGAATCCCGACCGATTGCCGGAAAACCGTGGAAATATTGGTTCTACAGCGATGTTGTGATTCAGAATGATGTTGCAAATCCTAAAGAATTCATTGCGGATTTTAAGGAAAAACTCAAAAAAGTTGCCGAGGATATTCGAGTGCTCGGTATTTACAGCGAATAGCACGAAAAAGTCAGATAAAAATTACAGATAAAGGAGATTTTTATGGAGCGTTACGTACTTTCAGTTTTGGTTGAAAACCATGCGGGTGTTTTGAGTCGTGTTTCGGGGCTTTTTAGCCGACGCGGATTCAACATTGATTCTTTGACGGTCTGCGAGACTTACAATCCTGGCCAGTCAAGGATGACAATTGTTGTGCGGGGCGATGAATACGTCCTTGAGCAGATTGAAAAACAACTTTCAAAACTCGTCGAAGTGATTTCTATTACTCACTGCAAAAAAGAAAACACTTGCGAGCGCGAAATGGTGCTCATCAAAGTAAATGCAGCTGGTTCTGACCGTGCGGTTATCATTGAAACCTGCAATATTTTCCGCGCTCACATTGTTGACGTTGCTCCCGGTGCTGTAATCGTTGAGGCTACAGGAAGCGAGGACAAAATTTCAAGCCTCATCAGGCTTCTTGAACCTTACGGAATCAAGGAACTCGTTCGCACAGGTCTCACTGCAATGGGACGTGGCGAAGAGATTATGAAATAGCTTTTGATTACTTAAAAGTATGTGTCCAACGGACTGCTAAACGGTTGAAAAACCATTCATAGCCATCGTAGCTCAAATAAGGCTCGGTGGCTTCTTTTTCGTGGTCTTCCTCAAAACTTCTTCTTGAGGCAATTTGTGCAATAATCAAAAGAGAATCTTTGTCGGTGAGATTTACTTGTGCCAGCGGAGAAAAACTTAATTTTGCGAAAGTTGCATTGTAATTGTCGTTGCTTCCCAAATCATCATACGGATTTTTTACGTAACCCGAAAGTTCCGTCATGATTCCCACGCGGTAAAGTTTTAGAGGCATTTGGTATGCCAAAATTGAGCTTGCATAGTATTGAAGACCGTTCGCATAGTTTACGGTGTTCTGCCATTCCCAAATGTCATCGCTTTTGGTTCCTGTAAGTCCTTTGTAAAGAATTTGGTAGCTTGCCGTAAAAATCACGTGATGCCATTCGCCCGGAAAAACTGCCCCAAAATCAAACATGAACATGCCCTGCGCCCAAAAATCGTAGTACCATTTTGAAAAAGGCGTGTAATCCTCGTATTCAATGCTGTCTTCGTCAATTACTCCGTTCGTCCAGGTGATTTTTTGTTTGTTGAGTCCTGCAAGCCCGTGCCAGTTGAATAAATGCCAGCCCGTGCCGATTGAGCCGCCTGCAGAAAAAGAGAGAAAAGGAAGTGGCGTAAAATTCGCGTTAAAAAGCATTTTTATTGTGACCGGCGAAAGCTCGAACGCGGGCGTAAGGACTAGGTTCGCGTCGCGTAAAAGCCAATGATTTCCGAGCGGGGTAGGGATTTTTATGTCCGCGTTTAGAGTTGCCGCGCCTTCCGCGCCTGAGAAAAAGCCCGCGAACGGAGAAAAATGCGTTCCTCCGCTTTTGTATGCGCTTTTTGGGTAATAAGCTGTGGCGACGTTTAAATATATAGAAAGATTTTCGCTGTTTTTGTGCTCTCCGCTTTCTTGTTCGGACGAGTCCTGCGCCGAAAAAAATGCTGGCAAGGCAAACAGGATTATGATAAATGCTAAAAATCTATGATTCATAAAAACTCCTAATGTTTCAGCATTCACTCTATTATATAGAACAAAGATGCTCAAAACTAGTTCGGAATGAATGTTTTGAAACAGCCTCAGTTGAATTATTTTCGGGGCTTCTGCCATTTTTCTTGCAGAATCCGCCATTTTTTTTGAAAAACGGCATTGTCCGTGTTTGCTGCAGAAAATTCTGATTCCATCTCGATTCGGGCGACTTTAAAAACTGGCAAGTTGATTTTTGAAAGCTCAAATTCGTCCAAAAAGGATTTTACGGGCACAAAAGTTTCTGGCGAATCTGTAAAAATCCTTGCAAGGCAGATTTTGCCGTTGGTGCGCAGAATTTCATCTTCATCATTTTTAATTCCAACTTCTGCCTGCAAGTAAATTTCTGTTTCCGATTCAGTTTTTCTTGCGTTTTCAAAAGCATTTATTGAAACTGATTGAATTTTTTTTGCGAGCGTGGAAAAATCGATGGAATCAAGTTTGTCATTTTTATTTGGAAAATGCGTTTCGCCAAAAAAAATGAACAGCGGAAAATCTGGAACACAAAAAGCCGACGGATTTTCATCGGACAAAATTTCGCTGATTTTCCTGCAAACTTCTTTTTGCAGTTCTGCTAGAATTTGCATTTGATTTCCATGTGGAATTATGACTATCATAATGTTAAGTATACGGTATAAAATGTAAAGTGTAAAGTTCTTATTCCTACTTGAAAGTATTGTCGTAAAATTATAGAATGTGACAAATCTAGAACTTGAGATTACTTTAAAAAAGGTTGTTCGGAAAAACTATGAGAAAACTTCTTAAAAATTTTAAAATATCGATTTTCTTCCTTTTTCTATTCACTTCATGCTTTAACAGACAGCCTGTTGTTCTTTCGATTCCTGATTCCGCTGAACCTCAAAACTTGGAAGAGGCGGCTTTTCGCGAAACTCATATTTTTACTTTTTCGATTGAGCAGCAGCAACTTTTAAAAAGATTCTACAACCAGAATGGCGATGCGGCCCTTCAGTTGACTTTGCACGGTACAAAATTTTCTTCAAAAAAAATTCAAAACGGGACTGTGCTCGAAATTGGATTTTTGTATGCCGGAGATTACGGCGACAAGGGGGATTTTAAGAATATTGCCCCTAGACCTCTAGTTTCGGCAGATTTAAAAGATTTTGCAACTTCGTCTTTTTCTGTGATTTTTTGCATGGAACGTCACCGAAGTATTTCTGATGAGCTTCCGGTTGGTTTTTTTGTGCGTTCGGCCTCAAAATTTGTTGTTGAGTCAACAGCGGTCGTGCGTGCGACCGTGGGATTTGATTTCCGTTCACAAATTCCGGTTTTTGCATTCGCGCCTAACGGCGGTTTGATTTCGCCGACCGTTTCTGCCACCGACTTGAGCGGCGCGTCAATGGCTTTTTCGTCCGTTTCGTCGTACCAGTCGGTAATGCCAGAGCTGGCCGTAACGTTCAAGGAAAATTCTTCAAAAGATATTGTGAGACTTTCTATTGGCGGCGAAAGGTTTTCTTTGTGGCATTCTGGCGAAAATGACACTTCTTACGAGGCTGTGATTCCTCTTGCCGCTGCAAAAAATCCTTTTTCTCCGGTCGAAATCAGCGAGAACGCGGCTTCGGTTTCTTCGATTCTGTTGCGTGCGTCGGATTCTTCAATTCTTACTTCGTACGTAGGAATTTCGCACAACCCGACCAAGCCGATTCGCGTTGACCCAGGGCTTATTTTTAACTGGAGCCAGAACAATTGGCGCGGAACTGATTATGAACTTTTTGAATGGAATCGTTTTGAAAATATTTTGATTTTTGACACTGCGAACTACGAGATTCAGAATGAATTTTTTAGTCGTCTTGCCTTTTTTGTTGAGAAGCATGGCTATTGCGGAAAACTTATGGATGATGAATTTTTGAAGACCGCTCACGGTTACAATGCCCACGATTATCGTGCGGAAAGTCTTGCAAACTTTTTTGAGACTGCTAGAGTTCGTCATTTTCCGTTGAACGAGCGCGAACTTTTGCTAAAAGAAATTCTTTGCGAAAACGGCGTGTTAAAAATTGGCGATGGCGGAGAAGTGCTGGCAGGGGACGGCGGGGTTATTTCGATTTCAAAAGAATCAACTGTTGAGCAGCGAAGAATGTTCATTGCTCACGAAGGCTGGCATGGAATTTTCTTCGTGGATGCTGATTTTAGAAACACCGTGGCTTCTCTTTACTATACAGTGGATTCCTCTTATTTGGATTTTTTGATGAATATCTTTTTGTATCTGCCGAATCTTCGTTACGAGACAAAAGATGATTATCTTATGAAGAATGAGTTTATGGCGTATATGCTTCAGCAGCCGGTTGCGGCTTGTAGCGATTATTATATGGAGCGTGCCTCATGGCGACTTAGTGGCCCAAAAATGGGTGAACTTTCTGATTATGTGCTTTCTAAAAAGGCTGAAGGTTTTGTGTCTGCCGCGACATTGCTTGACCAATACGTGAATGACCGTTGGGGACTCAATGCCGGGCGGGTCTGGCTCATATTCTAAACGCGGGGCGAGGATTCTGAGCGGGCTACCGCTCCGAAACTTCCGTATTGAACATGCTTTCGGCTCCGACCGTGCTTAGCGGCCCGTGTCCAGGCATGATAATCGTATCGTCTTGCTGCGTAAGAATCTTTTGCCTGATTCCTGTTATGAGCATTTTTTTTGCGTAATTTGAATAAGTGCTTCCTATTAGGCCGTTTTCGATTGTGTCGCCTGTAAAAAGCACGTTGCCGATTTTGTAGACAATTGAATCAGCGCTGTGCCCTGGCAAAGCAAAATAGCTTATATTAAGGCCGGCGGCTTTTATTGTACCGTCTCCGCGGATAACTCGTGTTGCGGCTCCTGCAATAAATCCGTCTGCGGCGTAAACCGTTAAGTCATAAATCTTTCGGAGCGTTTTTAGCCCCTGTGTGTGTCCCGAATGATTGTGAGTTATCAATGCGGCGCAAAGTTCATACCCTTCATCCTCAATCTGGTCGATTATTTTTGTGGTTATTTTTCCAGGGTCGATGATAATTGCCTTTTTGTCCACTTCGTTAACGACCACGTAGCAGTTTGAGATTTTATTAAGGTTCATGTGAAAATAAATCTTCATCGTTTTCTCCAAATTTCGCACTTAAAATTCAAAATCAAATTGCTGATTTGTCATAATCGTCATCGCCCATAAAAAGAGCGCTTCCTTTTTCATCAAAATTCGCTTCTTTTGTGTTTGACATTCGAAACGAAACATTCTGCTGTTCAAGATTGTAAAAAATTGTCTGCCGGATATTGCAGTTTCGTATTGAGGTGTCAACGAGCTTTGCGTTTATGAATCTTGAAGAATACAAATCTGAATCATCGAACGAGGACTGAAAAGAGGAAAGCCCTGTAAAATTATCAAGAATCATGTCGCTTCCCGTAAAAAGCACGTGGATAAATTTTGCACCCGCAAACGATGTGTATTGCATGTTGCTTTTAATCAAGTTGCAGTCCGTAAAAACTGCGTAGTCAAAAGAGCTGATTCTGCTTCTGAAGCCCGTTGAACGGATTCCCGCAAAAATACAGTGATGAAAGCAACAGCCGTAAAATCGCTTGTTGGTCAAATCGATATTTTTGAATGTGAGTCCGTTTGCGTTCAGACCGACGATTTTATCGTGCTCCTGAATGTACTTGTAAATTTTGGCTTTTATGTCCTCCGGGGCAGGATGATGTTTGTAGCAGTAGCTGTTCGCTTCCAAAATCTCGCCGTTCTCGTCAAAATTTGAGAGCGCGGTTTTCATGCAACCTGGGTGAAGGCAAATGTTTGATGAATACATAAAATCATTATAGCTTATGCAAGTCGATTTTGTCAGTAATTCAGAATCCACATCAGGAATTTCGCATTGTTACAAGCAGACAATTTTTTTGCACTGGCAAGTTCGTGATTCAGAATCCCTAAATCCACATATTTGGGTGTTGTAATAATGTTCTGGAAACCTTAAACTGTTTTTATGTGCTGGAAATGTAAATCAGAAATAAAACTTGCAGAAATTACGCGAAGCTCAGTTTGTGAATGCGGGGCGGATTTGCACTCTTGCAAAAATTGCGTTTTTTATGCGCCAGGTAGCCACTACGACTGCCACGAAACTGTTGACGAACTGGTAAAAGACAAGGAACGTGCGAATTTTTGCGATTCGTTTTCGGTAAAACGTACTTTCTCTGCGGACAAAAAAACTGACGATAAGGCTCAGAATGCACGAAATGCCTTTGCTTCCCTGTTTGGAAACTGATACATCGAACGCTAATTTTACGAGAAAAATTTTATGAACAGAATTGACTTTGCTTTTTTGGACTCTGGAACTGGCGGAGTGCCGTATATGCTTGCACTCAAACAAAAAAATCCTGACGCTCGGTGCGTTTTTCTTGGCGATACGATTCATTTTCCGTATGGCGAAAAATCTGCACAGGAAGTTACGGATTGTGCGTCCGAGGCAATCAAAAAAATTATTGAGAATTGGAATCCACGTACAATTGTTGTGGCTTGCAACACGATTTCGGTAACTTCTCTCGAAACTTTAAGGTCGGCTTTTCCGTCAATTCCGATTGTCGGCACGGTTCCTGCAATAAAGCTTGCCGCAAAAGTGAGCAAAAACAAGCGGATTGGGCTTCTTGCGACGAATGCTACAGTAAATCATCCGTATTCAAAAAAGCTTGCCGAGGATTTTGCGAGCGATTGCGTAGTCGTCAATCGCGGAGACCCGGATTTGGTGTCTTTTATTGAGCATGACTTTTTTACGGCGACTCTCGAAGAAAAAAAAGCGGCTATAAAACCTGCGGTGGATTTTTTTAAGAAAAATGACTGTGACACGATAATTTTGGGATGCACGCATTTTACTCACATTGCCGACGTTTGCAAACTCGTTGCAGGCGACGGAATCAGCGTTATAGACAGCCGCGACGGTGTTTCGAATCAGGCTTTGCGCGTGGAAAGTGATTTTGTTCATTCCGAAAAAAATGCGGACGAACCAAGCAAAAAAATCACTTTGCCGGAAGATTGCACTTTTTTTGTTACCGCAGCGACAAAAGAAGAGGAATCTGAATATCAGAAACTTTGCAAAAATTGCGGGATTCCGTGGGGAGGCGTATTAAAATAATAGAGGTGTTCGAAAACTTCAGCTTTCCGAACTGGTCTAATAATTCCGAGCCGTTCGCAATGTTGTTGTTGCGTCGGCTCGGAATTTATGAATTTTTTGTGCATCTTTTACAGATGTGTTTTCTTACAATCTTGCCGCAACGGTGTCAATGAACTCCCATGAGTTCACAATCTTTTTTGCCGCAGGCTCAGCCAATCTCGCAAGGTCACCAGTCATAATGCCTTCCTCAATAACGTCGAGAGTTGACTTTTCGAGTTTTTTTGCAAACTCGGCAAGGTCCGGAGTTCCGTCAAGCTCAGCCCGTTTTGCGAGCGCGCCTGTCCATGCAAAAATGAGCGCAACTGGATTCGTAGAAGTTTTTTCGCCAGCCTGATAGCGGTAAAAATGCTTCTGAACAGTTCCGTGAGAAGCTTCGTATTCAAACTCGCCGTTCGGGGAAACGAGAATAGAAGTCATCATTGCGAGTGAACCGCAGGCAGAGGCAATCATGTCGCTCATAACGTCGCCGTCGTAGTTTTTGCAAGCCCAGAGCAATCCGCCTTCAGACTTCATAACTCGTGCAACAACATCGTCAATCAGAGTATAAAAATATGAGATTCCTGCTTTTTCAAATTTATCTTTAAATTCAGTTTCGTAAATTCTCTGGAAGATTTCCTTGAAGTTTCCGTCGTAAACCTTTGAAATCGTGTCTTTTGCGCCGAACCAGCAGTCGATTTTCTGGTCGAGTGCGTAAGACATGCAGCAGCGGGCAAAACTTTCAATGGAAGAATCCATATTGTGGATTCCCTGCAAGATTCCAGGTCCTTTCATTTCCTGAATCGTCTTTCGGATTTCTTTTCCGTCTGCGCTCGTAAAGACAAGCTCTGCCTTTCCGGGACCGTCAACTTTCATTTCGCAGTTCTTGTAAACATCGCCATAAGCGTGTCTTCCGAGAACAATTGGTTTTTTCCATGACGTTACGGAGCAATTGATGTTTTTTACAAAGATTGGCGTACGAAAAACCGTTCCGTCAAGCTCTTCACGGATAATTCCGTTTGGGGAGCGAGTGAGCTGTTTTAAGTTGTACTCCTTCATTCTTGCTGCGTTCGAGGTGATTGTCGCGCATTTTACGCCAACTTTTAGCCGTTTTATTGCGGCAGCCGAATCGTAGGTAACTTTGTCGTCTGTGTCATCACGGTTTTTTAGTCCGAGGTCAAAATACTCGGTTTTCAAATCGACAAAAGGCTCAAGAAGTTTTTCTTTGATAACTGCCCAAAGAACTCTGGTCATTTCGTCGCCGTCAAGTTCAGCGATTGCGTTTTTCATCTGAATTTTTGCCATGGATTTTCTCCTGAAACTTTGAAAGATGTAGAATTATAGAATTTCTAAAATCCTTGTACAATGTTTTATAATGAGATTTTTTTTAATTCGAAGTGAATAAAGTGAACCTCTAAAAACTTCATTTTTTATGGATGCCCTGAACTGATTATTAGAATGTGACAAAAAATGATTCTGAGCGTCACGGCGTTAGCGAACCGAATCCCCTGAAGCTCAGCCCTCATTTTTTTTGCAACAATTTAAGCAGATTTTAATGGATGATTAATTTTAAATAAAAATTAATGATTTTTATACAAATTTGATATTTAATTCGAGATTTTAAAGATTTTATTATAATAATTTGTTATTTAAGATAAGTTTAGCATAAAATTAAGAGTTATTGTTATGGAAACGTGGCATAATAGAGGAATGAGAATTTTACTTGTTGAAGATGAAGAAGGCCTTTCACAGGCTTTGGTCGAGATTTTTAAGAAAAATCGGATTGGAATTGATGCAATTCTTAACGGAACTGACGGATTAAAATATGCGGAGTCTGGAAACTATGATGCGGTTATTCTTGATATTATGCTTCCTGGACTTGACGGAATTTCTATCCTGAAAAAACTCCGTGAAAATCACAACAACGTTCCTGTTCTTCTTTTAACAGCAAAAGATGACATTTCGGATCGTGTTGCTGGTCTTGACGCAGGTGCCGATGATTATCTTACAAAACCTTTTGCAACGGAAGAACTTTTGGCGCGCGTTCGTTCTCTTACAAGACGAAAGGGCGAGCTTAAAGAGGATTCAATTACTTTTGGTGATTTGACGCTTTCAAAGAAAAATTGCGAGCTTCAGTCTGCTGACGGCAGCGCAATCAAACTTTCGCTCAAGGAATATCAGATTCTTGACCTTCTTTTTGAGTATCCTCACCAGATTATTACGAAAGAGCAGATTATCGAGAAAATCTGGGGCGGTGACTCGAACGCTGAATATAACAACGTAGAAGTTTGTATTTCGTTCATCCGCAAGAAAATTGAAAACCTCAAAGTTGGAATCCGAATCCGCACTGCACGAGGAATCGGTTATTCTCTTGAGGACGAGACCCGCTAGGATTTCTGAGTTCGCGAACTGGTTTGCTTGATATATGACAGTTATTCAAAAGCTGCGCGTAAAAATGATTTTTGGTATCGTTTTGGTACTGATGTTCATTCTTGCCGTGATTATATTCGTATTGAATTTATCTCTTACAAAAATGACCAACGTTAAAAGCCTTAATTTTCTTGAAATGCTTGCTGATAACGGTGGTCATCGTCCGCTTCCTAATAATGCTGACATTCATAAGCTTTTTATTGGTGCGGGCAATACTGCCAATACGGCTGAATTTGAGTCTCCAAATGCGAGTTTAAATGACGATGTTGAAGAAAACGAGCAGCTAAAAGATTTTGTCGAGATATTGACAGGCGAATCATTTGAGTTCGGTTCGGATGATATATTCGGCTTGCCTGAATCTTACAATAAGCCTGAAAAAACATCTGACGAAGATGCAGAAATCGCCTTTTCGCCGTCTATTTTATACAATACTGAATTTAAAACTCAGACCGGCTACCATTATTCATTTGAGGCTTACACTTCTCATACCGCTGATTTTTATTCATCGGTTGATATCGGCAATTCCGATGGTGATATGGTTTATTTGCCGTTTCAGCTTAGATTTGACGGAGCGATGAATCGTAACTATTTTTCAGTCAGGGTTGCGAGTTCCGGTGCCGTTACCGAAATCATAAAGGATTTTCCGCTCAGCTATTCTAACGATGAGATAAGTTCGATTGTAAAAAAAATACTTTCCTCTGAAAAGAAACGTGGTGTAAGCAGTGGAATTGCTTATCTCGTAAGGAATTATCCTGATGAAACCAGGCTTATTTGTCTTATTGACAGAAGTGCCGAAATGAACACGCTAAAGCAATTGTACATCTATAGTCTGGTTATTTATCTCTTGAGCATTGTTTTGGCGTTCCTTTTTGCATGGGGAATTTCTGTTGTGATTGTTAAGCCTGTGGAAAGTGCCTTTGAAAAACAAAAAACGTTCGTTGCGGATGCCGGGCATGAGCTAAAAACTCCTATTGCCGTAATTAGTGCGAATATTGACGTTCTTATGGCCGATATTGGCGATAACCGCTGGCTTCAATACATTAAGGCAGAAAATGAGCGAATGGGCTATCTTGTAAAGAGTTTGCTCCAGCTTGCCAGAAACGATGCAGACCGAGTTGAATATCATTTTGCTCCGTTTGATTTTGCTTCTTCTATCAACAATGCGGTTCTTCCGTTTGAAAGCGTAATTTTTGAGGACGGAAAAACTCTGGAGCTTGAGCTTCCTGAGAAAATGCCGGCTTTTGGCGACGAGCCTCACTTAAAGCAGGTAATAATCATTCTTGTTGATAATGCCATTAAGAATTCTGACAAAGGTGCGCTTATCCGCGTAAAGGCTTTTAACGAAAATCAAAAGTCTGTTTTAAAAGTTTATAATACCGGCCACGGAATTGACAAAGATGATTTGGAGAAAATCTTCTTGCGATTCTACCGTTCCGACACTTCTCGTGCGCGAAAAACTGGCGGCTATGGGCTTGGCCTTGCGATTGCAAGAACAATTGCGGAAGCGCATTACGGAACACTTACGGCTGCCAGCGAAAAAGGCAAGTGGGCGGAATTTACGCTTACCATTCCGTTGAATCAGCCGAAGCATCTTATTTTTTAATAGTGGCGTTCGAAAACTTCAGTTTTTCGAACACCTTCCATCAAAAACTGAGTTTTTGCAAGGTTTTAGCCTGAAAAAACTCGCATAGACATGGAGGAAACATAGGTTTCCGTACAGGTCTAATGTTCTTGGCTGTAGAGTTTTCCGTATTCGCGGGCGCTCATTCCGTTTAATTCCCTAAAAGATTTCATAAAGTGTTTTACGTCCTTAAAGCCGCACTTTTCGGCGACTTCGTATACTCTGAACGTTCCTTTTTCGAGCAGGTGTTTTGCTTGTTCCATGCGGAATCTCTTTAGGTATTCATTAAAATTTACCCCCATTTGTTCTTTAAATTTTTCGCTGAACCATGTGTAATTCATGCTGACGTAATTTGCTACGGTTGCCATTGTGATGTTCTGATGATAATGTTCCCTTATGTACTGAACGGCAGTCGTAATGTACGGATATTTTGTCTGCCGATTTTTGAGAATCTCCAAAAGATACAGAATGTAGTCGAGGACATAGGCTTTCCATTCTTTTAATGTGCGGGCCGAGATGATGTTTTCAATCATTAGGCTTTTTGAATACAAGTAGTTTTCGCCCGAAGTGAATTTTGGGTATCTGACAAAAAGTCCCGTGGTGATTTTGTTGTAAGCGTAGTAGAGAAATTCTTCTGGCACTTCGCTTTCGATTGTCTCAAAATCCAAAAAGTTTTGCACAGATTTTCTTACTTCTGCTTCGTTTAGCAAATCGAGATTGGCGATTATTTTTTCATAATTTACGTCAAACTCCGAAAAATCCGGGCTGTCCTTTGCTTCTGGAAATCGGAATATGCTTTTTGGCTCTTTTGTAAAAAATTTTTGCAGCAGCGCGCAGAATGATTGCCTTCGAAGATGACGCAAATCAGAGACATTTCTTGAAACAAGGGAAATTCCCAAGGCGCAGCTTTCTGGCAGCGACGGATGCGAAACGACTTTTTGCAGCAGGTCTTTTGAAACGATAAAACTTATGTATCCTCGTTTTTGTTCAATTACGTAGTGAGTTATTCCGTCCAAAAAATCGAACCGGGATGAGTCGCGCATGTTTGAGCATAGCGAAACGCAGTGCATCCCGCTTTTTGCAAAACTTGCAATGTCGGCAGCAATATCTTCTGAAAGATGACCTTCGTTTATAAGCGTGCGGAATTTTTCTTCGTTTTTGTTGTCTGAATGTCACGGCGAATGCCTGCAAGAGCTTTGTTAACGGCTTTTATAAGTTCTTGAGAGTCAACTGGTTTTAAAATATAGCTGCTCGCCCCGTTTTCGATTGCGGCTTTTGCGTAAGAAAAATCATCGAAGCCTGAAAGAACGATAATTCCGGGCTTTTTTTCCATTTCAGAAACGTTCTGCATCAATTCAACTCCGTCCATTCCTGGCATACGGATGTCTGTGAGCATTACGTCGGGAAATTCTGTTTTGCACAGTTCAAGTGCTTCGATTCCGTTTTTTGCCTCAAGGAATACGACTGAGTTTTCGTAGTTGTTTGAAAGCATTTTTTTGATTCCAGCTCGAATCAATTTTTCATCATCAACTATTAGAATCTTCGGCATGTTTTTCTCCCTTAATCAACAATGGAATGCGTACAACCGTTCCTTTGTTCAGTTCAGATTTTATTTCAAGTTTAAATTCCGGGCCGTAAAAAAGTGACAGCCGCTGCTGGATATTTTTGATTCCGATGCTTCCCGTACTGTCACGTTCGTATTTTTCGTCGTCAAGATAAGTGCGGATTTCTTTGAGTCTGGTTTCGCTCATGCCAGAGCCGTAGTCACGCACGCAAAGCCAGATTTTGTTTTCTGTGTCGCCTGCTTCTGTGTAAATGCACACTTTTGTGCTTTGGGCCAGCGGCTCGATTCCGTGGATAAAAGAATTTTCCACAAATGGCTGGAGAATCATTTTTGGAATTTTTATTTTTCGTAAATCTTGTGGAATGTCAAATTCCAGAGTGATTTCGTAGTCATTTCGCAAATTCAAAATATAAACGTAAGACTGAATGTATTCCATTTCCTGTTCCAAAGCCACCGTGTGGATTCGCCAGCGCAGGCAGTAGCGCAGCATTTTTCCGAGCATGAGAATGCTTTCGGCAATGTCTTCGTTGTCGGCGAGAACTGCCTGCATGTGGATTGTCTCCAGCACATTGTAGAGAAAATGTGCGTTTATTTGATTCTGCATGGCTTTCATTTCTGTGTCGGCAATGAGTTGCTGCTCCGTTCGTATTTGCTCGATTTGTGCGGAAAGCTGCCTTGTCATGGCATTAAAAGTGAGTTGTGCTTCACGCACTTCGTTCATGCCGTCTACAGGAATCTGTACGCTCAGATTGCCGGAATTGACTTTTTGCATTCCGCCCATGACTGAATAAATGCCGTTGAACAGACGGTTTGCGGTGTAGCGCACGATGCTGAAAAATCCGAAGCCAACGAACAGCATTGCAATCAAAATAAAAAACATGGAAATTTCATATTTTTTTACCATGGCCATTTCGCAGCTGTGGGCAATGACGATTCCCAATTTTGGAAGGTAACGCCATGCGATTACTGTATTTGCACCGTTCAATTTTGTTGTGAATGTTTCTTTGGGATTTTCCTTAAAAAAATATTTTTCCAAATTTTTAAGGTCGGATTCAGAAAGCATTCCTTCTTTGTGTTTTTTTCTTTCGCATCGAACTTGGCTGAATCTTTTTCCGGTGCTGTCTTTAAAAACCCGGAGGACAAAATCCCGCTGGTAAGGAACCGAATTTCTGTGCAGAAAAGGAAAGAAATTTTCCATACGCATTGCAAGCTGAATCCAGCCCACGGTTTTTCGTCCGTTGGAAAGTTCTCTTGTAAGGCAGACCGAATTGGACGACTGGGAATCCATGTAAGGAATGAATTTTGCTTTGTAGTTGAATTCCCATTCTGAAAGTTCGGCAAGGCTTTCTCGCTCCGCATGCAAAATTACTGGAAATCGTTCTGGAACGAGATTGTTTTTTGAAAAAACGCGAATCGCATAAATCAGCGGTTCAACAGAAAGAATGCGTTCCAGAGTAAGGCTTTCGTCTTTTACAATTCGGATAACGTCGTCTTCGCTGCGGTTTTCGGGAGAGGTTATAAAAAGGATTAAATCCCGATTCGCACGTATCATTTTGTCTATGAGTTCAAGAGACTGTATATTTTCGTAAATTTTTTCTTCGTTCATGTGAACTTCGAGGCTGCAAAGTGAAGCAAGGCTGTTTACGGTCTGCTTGTACACCAATGCAATTGTCACTCCGTACAAAAGAAGGAGTGGGGCGAGAACAATGCCTGAAAAGGCCAAAACTACCTTGTGTGAAAAAAGCATTTTTTTTGTTTTCATCTGCTATTTTATTTTACATTTGCCTCCGACCACTGTAAATAAAATAAGCTTGGGATACAAAAATCTTGCACCATAAACCGAAAAAATCAAACTTTTTACAGAATGATTTTTAAGAAAACTCTATGATAGACTTAACGAGTTCAGGGGCTTTCGCATTGTAAGCTTACCATTGTAAAAAATTGTCTGCACTACCGCAAAAAAAAACGTTTTTGTTCACGCGGTGCAAGGTGTAAGGAAAACTTATTAACGCCGCAAAGCGGCTCACCTTGCAAACGTTCACAAAAGCCGTTTTTTTGCTCTCGTTCCGACAATTTTTTTT
>NZ_JPUF01000054.1 GCF_014737315.1 Treponema zioleckii
CAATTTTCACAAGAGCGTCAGGTGCGCCAAGGTCATGCAAGAAGACGAATCCCACTCCCTGAAGCGAAGTAGAATGGGAAAGAAACTGGTATGCCGCGATGAAAAAAGGAATCTCAATCAGAATCGAGAGGCTTGAGCGCAACGCATAGAGCGGATGATAGCCGTTTTCGCGGTAATAGGCCTGGAGCATCATGAAACGCTCGTCGCCTTTGAAATTCTTTTTGATGTGCTTTACCCATTTTGAAAGGCCCATCTGTATGTTCCGCTCTTTTTCCTGCAGGGAATCCGCAATGTTGTAAAGCGGAAGCGCAAGAAAATTGACGGCGAGGCTCACCGCCACGATTGCGCCCATTATGCCCGCAATGCCGATTTTTGCGTTGTAGAAACTGAATACAAATTCTATGACCAGCTCGATTGGGGCGATGATGATGTTGTAAAGAAAATTTGAAAGTGCCATAACTAGTTTATTATATACCTCGCTAAGTTTTCTAAGTCATCTTTTTGCTTTTTAGAAACAAACTGATATCGGACTTTTGCACTTTTTGCATATTCCTTATAAATATCTTTGTTTAGAAGTTGAACTATTCTGTTTTTAATTTCCGAAAGCGAATATGGATCAAAATACAAAGCTGCATCTCCGCAGACTTCTGGAATAGATGAGGTTCCGCTTGCGGCAACAGGCACTCCGTATTTCATTGAATCCACAGGAGGATAGCCAAATCCTTCATTTAAAGATGGGTAGATGAATGCATACGCTTGTTCAGTCAAAAGTTCTAGAAAATCTCTTTCTACATAGCCGAGGAAAACAAAGCGTTCTGGATGCTGTAAATGCTTTGTAAAAATGCTTTTTCGGGTTACGCCAGTTACAACAAGCTTAAAGTCTGCTACTAATGTTGTGTCGCACAACTGGTCAAATGCCATAACTGCTCTGAGCGCATTTTTTGCCCATCGGGCGGCGGACGTCACCAGAAAGAATTTTTTTTCAGTAATATTTTCCCTATGAAGTGCATCTAGCAGAAGTTTTTTGCTGTCAGTAACCGCCTGGTAATTGTCAAGCTGGTCAAAAGTTGGGGAGGCAAATACGGGAATCTCTTTTTGAGCCGTTTCCGGGTAAAAAGTCTTTATAGAGGCGAGCGAATGGTTTGAAATTGTTATGACATTGATTCTTGGATCCGTAACAAGACGGCCATTGATAGCCTTGAGCTTTTTTAGATAATAATTTTTCGCAGGTCCCATAAAAAGGCGATATTTTATTTTTTCTTTTAATGAAGACGCATATTCAAGCATTATAGGATCGAAAGGCATTTCAAGAGTGCGAAGCCCATGAACCGTAGTGTAGATTTCTAATTCTCCCAACGGAATTTTTTGATTTAAGTTGAGCATTGCCGAATACAAACGGTCTATTTTTTCTTCCGAGATTATTTGACTGACAGATTTTTGATTTATATCATACAGTTTTATTTTGTGAAGTCTTATTCTTTCAAGAATATCTAGATTTATGTAAGATTTTGCATCGTAATAGCAAATGAGTGTGAAGTCGTCTAAGTATTCAAGAAGCTTAAAAAAAAGCACTTCGCCATAAGCTCCGCCGCCGTGAAAGCGACTTTCAGGGGAGGGCTGGGTGGCTGTAAGATCATAAAGAAGTTTCATAATGGGAAAGAATTATAACAAAATCAACAAACTTTGTCGATTTTGTGTAAACTTTTTCTTTTATACAATTTACTTAATTCTTTCAGTTTGCCTTTCTTACAGTATCTTAAAACAGACTTAAAATTACTTTATCGGCAATTTTCCTTGAATCTGATTTTGGCAAAACCTAGATAACAGCATTTCGCTTTCAGAAAACTCCTTTTAAAGAAAAAATTGAGCAATTGGACGCATTGATCTAATGTCTATTTGTAATTTGATACAGCACTTCCTTCACCCTCGTCTTCAGATACGGGATTCGGTCGTAAGAACCTATCATGCTTTTGTCAATGATTGCGTTCACTTTGTCGCTTTCGCCATCGTCGAATATGAATTCCCCAAAGTGCTCCCTCATGTCCAGCTCCTGCTCCATGAACAGTTTCGCTATAGGGGAAGCTTCATCGCAGTGCACGCCTGAATTGTCCCAGCCGGTGTTCTTCACGAGCGTCTTTTTCGGCATTATGGAATAGCGGTCGAGCAGGATTTGCCCGCAGGAATTTGTGTAGTCGTAGGGGCGCACATTCGGGTCAGACATGAAAGCCCACGCTCTTGTGTAGTTCTTTTTGCTCGATTTTCTGAGCTTCTTTGCAAGGGACGGAGACTTGTACACTTTTTTGAAGAAATCGTTGGTGAGCGTGTCGCGTGCTTCAAAATATCTGTCACGCCAGGTGCCAAATCCCCAGTCGCTGAAATACCTCTGTATTTTTATGACCGTCGTTCCGCTTTCCGGCATTTGAACCGGATAAGAGAAGCCCGAAATCGACTCGCAGTTCTTGTCGCCCTCAAAATAATCAAGACCGCTGTTCACATATTCAAGGAACGCGGGCGCGAAGATGTTGTCGTCTTCGGTGAATATGAAGCGGTCGTAGTTCTCGCACACGGTCGCAAGAAGCGACTTTATGTTTTCGATTGCGCCCATATTTTGGCTTCTGCGAATGACATGGACAGCTTTGAAGCCTGAAAGCGTTTTTAAATATTCATCAATTTGACTGCAGCCTTCTTCATATTTCTGCGCGGGAGGATAGTCAAGCGCGACAAAAAGCTCAGTGTCTTTTGCTTCTTTGCATTTTTTCAGAGATTCCACAAGATTTTTGAATTTATCGGCCCTGCATAGAGTCGGTATGCAAATTGGACTATACATCACGTACCCCCCCCGTTCGGATTCATTACAAAACTCACAATCCGTTTGAGCTGCTCGTCGTTGAGCAGGTGATGAATAGGAAGACAAAGCACAGAATCGGCCATTTTGTTAGCGACAGGAAGATTTTCCCTGCTTGCGGACGGAATATGCTGGTAGGGCTTGAAATTCGAGATAAGCGGATAAAAATAGCGTCTGCTCAAAATTCCGTTCGCCCTCAAGTTTATGAACAGGTCGTCCCTTGTTGTCCAGAACTTCTTGTTGTCTATGAAAATCGGAAAGTATGAATAGTTGTAGGTTACGCTGGAATTTTCCTCAAACATTGTTATACCATCGATATTTTTCAATGCTTTTCTGTAAACTTCCGCAACATGCTTTCTTTTTGCGATGGCGTCATCAATGTTCTGCAGATTCAAAAGACCGTATGCTGAGCGGATTTCGTCCATCTTTCCGTTTATGCCGGTCTCGGTTATGTAGATTTCTGATGTATAGCCGAAATTCTTCAGCGAGTCGATATACGCCTTCGTCTTTTCATCCTTGCAGATGAGGGCGCCTCCTTCAACAGTGTTGTAGGTTTTGGTCGCATGAAAGGAGAGCGTGGAAATATCGCCATCTGTCAGTATCGTCTTTCCGTCTTTCTTGACTCCGAATGCGTGCGCCGCGTCATAAATCACTTTAAGACCGTGCTTGTCCGCGATTTCCTGGATAGCCTTTGTGTCGCAGGGATTTCCGTACACGTGCACCGGAAGAATTGCCTTTGTTCTTGGCGTGATAGCCTCTTCGATTTTGTTCGGGTCAAGGTTACCTGTTTTTTCATCGATGTCCACAAAGATTGGCTTCACGTCGTTCCAGATTGCGGCGTTGCTCGTGGCGACAAAACTGTACGGTGTCGTGATTACTTCGCAGTCTTTGATTCCCAAAGTCTGAAAAGCCGTGAGCAGCGGAATCGTCCCGTTCGTGAACAAGCTTATGTAGGGAACTCCCAAATATTCCGAAAGCGCTTTTTCAAGCAATTGGTGATAGTGTCCGTTGTTCGTAATCCACTTGCGTTGCCAGATGTCTTCCAAATAAGGAATGAAATCCTTGAGTGGAGGAAGAAGTGGGGAAGTGACGGTGATTGGGTTTTCTTGTATATCCATTTGATTAACCTTATTCCTTTTCTGTTTTATAAAATCTGTGGTCTTTATCCAAAAATACTACATAAAATGTGTTAACCGACAGGGTGTATTTTTTTGCAATATCTGTGGAAACAAAAAATCCGCAAACTCTGACTTTTTGCATCAACCTGAATCTTGACCAAATCAATTCGTCAGGACAGGGGATGTTCTTGGGAATCGAAAAATCTGAATTTAGCGGAAAGTTGCCATATTCTGCCAAAAGTGGTAACCCGTTGCTAAACTCATTTTTCCAGTGTTGTCGAGAATATTTTGTGTATTCTGAAAACTTTTGCAATAAGTCAAGACGCATATTGTCCTTCCAGTCTGCAAAGACCTGCCCTACTGGCTTTTGATTCACGCAAAAATACTTGAAACTTATTGTAATTAAATCCGTAGCGTCTTCAAAAGTAGATTCTTCAAGCGAGTCAAGAGATTTCAAGACGGAGTTCTTAGTCTTGTTGGTTTTATTGGGTTTGCTCAATTTCTGGATAGCCTCCAATCAAGTGCTTTTTAAACTCTTTTGTTATTGAGCGGTCGTTTCTCAGTTTTTTTAGTTCATCAAGACGGTAACAGATTGACTCATTTTTAATCTTCTTGAATATATAAGTCCGGTATTTTCCGCTGACGTCCATTACGTCAGGCGTATGCAACGTGCAGATGAGCTGAGCATGTTTGGGATTGTTTTTTTCTGTTATGTAAAAATTCAACAAGTGGGGCAGAATCTCAGGATCAAGATACTCATCCATCTCATCAAGGACCAAAAGACTTCCATTGTGCAATGTTATGAAGAAATTTAGAAGAATCCTGAATAAAGTCTGCGTTCCTTTTGATTCTTTCTCGAACAAAAGCGGGATTTTTTGTCCCTCGTCATTTTCGTGGATAAACATTGGGTAATAGAATAAATTTCCGGCTTCGTCGGTTTTGTCTTTTATTTCTATGTTGTCGACTCCAGTATCGTATTGTTTTATTATTTTTTTTACTGAATCAAAAATATCGGGTAATTCATGATATCTCTTTGCCACTATATGGTAGTCGTAATAATCAAAGCTGTTGTGCCCGCTGTAGCCGACATTGAAGACTATAATACTTAGATATCGATGGATAGACACTATTTCTGGAATTTCATATTGATTTAATGTGCTCAAAAAAGAGACATTGCTTCTGAATGAGATTTCTTTATTGCCCGAATAAAGCGTATTTTTCGTTACAATGTCAGAATCCCTTTGGAATATAAGACTGCTGTTTAACGAAAGCTTTTCTGAAATAATTTTTTCGTTTGTCAACGTGGCTTCATAAAGATACTCATTATTGTCAATCAAAAACTGGAGATAAATTTCTGCAGGCTCATCGCTCAAAAAGTATGAGTCATAGTGAATCGGAGTTTTGGGTTTGTACGAAAAGCTGTTGGTCAAAAAATCAACTATAAAAGCAAGAACTTTTATTCCGTTAGTCTTTCCCGAAGCGTTCGCCCCCTTGAAACACATGGCTGTAGCCGCGGGAAGATTCATAGAGACATCTGAAGGAACCAGCTTGTTTAGGGATAAATCAACTTGCATCCAGTCCTTGAAAGACCAGATGTTTTTTGCGCCGTAACCTAATAACATGATTATCATTATACCAATATAACTAACAGTTTGTCAATTTTTGACAAACTGTCGAAAAAAAATTGCATTAGATGGCTATACTACGCCTGTGACACGATGTCTATTTTATCCATCCTCTGTGTCATCTATCATACTGTAGTGATGAGCGTTTTGATTTTCTGTGGTGTCCATGGTATATAAAACCTCCATATGTTTTTAGAATTGTCTGCATGAATTAATTTTGTAGTTTTAGGAAGATACTGTCCGTTTGAGTTTCAAGTTGTTATTGTAATTTCAAGTTCATTTTACAATATTACTTTCGTATAATTTTTTTATGATTGTTCGTATTCTCTTTTCTCTAATTTTTCTGTGGTAAAAAGCTAAAAAAAATGATTCCTGGAACAAAAATGCAAATAAATATTCTGCCAAAAAAATTTATTATTGAACTTTCATGAAAAATAAAGTCGCAAGAATAAAATGTAGCAATTCCACATATAGCTGTTACAAAAATGTAATATCCTTGGGTCAGATAATAAGTGAATAATTTTTTTCGATTCTTGAAATAATACCTAAATAAAATTGATGAGCCGTAGCCAAAGTTTATAAACAAAATAGTTATAACAGTTGCCAAAATTATTCCAAAAATACCAAAAAACTGGACAAGTAAATAGTTTAAAATAATATTTGCTATAGATTCTGAAATTGACTTGTACCGTTCTTCCCACCACAATCCTGCAGCACCGGAAAAAATTCCTCTAATGTCGCCCATGCATAGAAGATAGAAATAAATGGACAGAAGTACTACAGTTTGCACTGGTAGCAAAAAATCTTTGCCAAGCCACAAAGTCATAAATGGCTGATATAAACAGACTAAACAGATAGTGCACCAACCTGCAAGGACCATATATAGGAAATTTATTGTGGAAAAAATGGAATAGTTTTCTTCAGGAGTTTCCAATGAAATGCTGTTTCCAATTCCTGCAGACATGCTAGTCGCTATAATCTGCAGAAAACCATGAACCGCATTCATTATGTAGTAATAGTTACTGTAGATAGATACCGAATTCAATCCGATAAAAGTGGAAATAAAAATGCTATCGAAGGAATCTCTTGTTGTCTGACTTAATTTTCCAATAAAAAGACCTGATACTCTTTTATAGATTCCTTTTTTTGCGTTATGAGATAAAATTCCTCGGCATTTGTATTGTGGAAAATATCTTTTTGTCAAAAAGAAAACACCAATATTCCGAATTACAGAAATAAATGGAATGACAATAGTGTATACAATAAGATTCTTAAAAAATAGGAGCAATAAAATTTGAATCGATGGTTGAAGTATGGCAAGTATTGTTGATAACTTACTTGTTATGTCATTTCGCTGAAAAGCTGCAAACAGAGAGTTTTTATATGCGAAAAGAAAATAACTAAGTGAAGAATTTGCAAGGTATAAAAGATAGATAGCGTAGATATTTACATCTTTTGGAGGAATTCCGTTTATGAGATGTGGCAAAAAAGGAATGAGCGAGATGCCTATCACTGTGACTACAATTCCTATCAAACGATAAATTTTTTTGTAGAGTGACAGAAGAGCACAAATTTCCTCATGATTATCATCTGCTATTGGCTTGTACATGCTGAAAACGATGGCTGTTGAAAAACCTGCTTCTGCAAGATTAAGAACTTGTAGAATAGAAGAAAACAGACTGTTTAATCCAAGATATTCAGCGCCGAGAAGTTTTATCAGCAATGTACGAGTAAAAAATGGTAATAAGATTTGTATGATTTGCTGCACAAATCCCCAAAATGTATTCCTGAGGGTATTTTTTGTTTTGTCAAGTCTCATTGCTGTTTTCTAGATTTATGTTGAACAAATTCCACTGCGTCGGGTCTCTTTCGAAGATTGTCAATCGCAATATCACTTGGTTTTATAGAGTGTTTCCATAGCACATAAGAAAGAGACAACTGGTCCCTTTTAGTGTAATCGCGTATAAATTCCCACCATTCTTCCATAATCCTTATGATTTCTGGATTGTTATGACATCTGTATACAAAATTTGTTTCATTCAAACCGTAGTGCTTTGGAAAATTGTGTTGAATCAAGAAATTAGATATTTTATCAACGTTTTCTTTTGTTTCACCGCCTTCAGGAACAATCACCGCCAGGACATTTTCAATTTCATTATAGATGCAATCATCTTTCCAGTGAAAAGGAATTAACAAATCAGTATTTTTTTGAGATATCTGGTCAAAAACATAGCTGCCATTTATGTTGATATTTCCGTCAATCCAGATGCTTTCTGAATAATCAGGAAAAAGAATGTGTGGGTGCGTTTTGTGCCATCGTGCGTTTTTGGTATTATCTAGTTCTGAAAATTTCAATGCTTTAATTTTCCAAACACCATACTGATTGTAACTTAGAAGTTCTTTGGAATCGGTAAAACAAACATAATCAAAAGAATTGTCTATGTAGTTCTGAAGAATAAGATCGTCATAATTTCCAGTGAAACAAGTATAAATAACCTTGTTTTTTTTCTGTGAATTGTTGACCATATAATCAATATTTCTCAGAAGAACTTTTCTATCTTGTTTCAAAAAGACAGAGCTTCCCAAAAAATTATTTAAATGCCGTCTAATTTTTTCTTTTATAAAACCCATATTTATTTCCCAACAAACGCTTTTATAGAGAGGAAGAAGTCCAGATGGCGTAAGAATGACCCCGAAAGAGTCTCTCACCCCCAAAAAATGCATATCCGCAAACCTACAGGTTTTCGGATATATAATTTGTATAACAGAATATACTGAAATATATTTTTTGTATATATATTTTTTATAATTTGTGTTATTCAAACAACTTGGGCATTTTGTTTAATATAGCTTTTGTTTCATTTTCCTGTTTATAGATTGAGTTCAATCTTGATTTTGAATATTCAAGATATGTTCCTCTTGCAGATTTCATGAGCAAATCTGTAAAGAAAACTTCCCAACTGAAATATTTTTGGCTGTCGATATAATCCGATGGTCGTTCAAGGATTTTGTTTATATCTCCGCTTTTTATGAGTCCTGAATTCAAAATAAGCCATTCAAAAGATTCTGGAAGATAGATTCCTATTTTTTTAGAGTATCGCAATTGTACCAGGCTTTCAATTTCCGATCCGAATGCCGCTCCACCTGCAATGACAAGAATATTATCAGCCTGTGATTCTAAAATTTTTGCGCTGATTTTTGATTTTCCCATTGCTGAAACACAGGAAATGGAAAAATTGTCACAAACATGCTTGAAAAATTTATATCCAGACTTAGCATCTTCTACGATTACAAGTTCCGGCTTTTTTGCTATTGGACTGTTTTTTTCATAGAGATTATAGAGCCGGCTGTAAAGTCGTTTAGTTCCCTGATATTTGTTAGCTGAAACGTTTTCTATTCCGTAGATTTCAGTGATGCTGTATGGCAAATTATATAAATTATTTCTGACTGCAATCACGTAATAATTGCTGCTGTTTTTTACAGCTTCCGCAAAATCCTGCGAATACACAAAAGCATTTCCTTCATCAATAAAAACAATGCTGTCATTTATCTGATTCAACAAAAGCTTCCAGTCGTTTCCTTCCAGTGCGACGCATTTTCTTTTGCAGGAAACATTGATGCCGCTTTGCTCTCCGTTCAATTGGTAGGAGTGAATCATTTCTATCAGAGTTGTTTTTCCTGTTGCGCTGTCGCCGCGAAGGATTGTGATGTTCCTTGAGATGGTGAATTTGTATTGCAGCCTTCGGTTTTGGACAATTACTTCGTAAGAACCTTTCACTTTAAGCCTCTTGATGTAAAAGCGGAATCAGAATCTCTACAACTTCTTTCATGTTGTGGGCTATTTTGTTCACATTCACTACTTTTATGTTGAAGTCTCTGTTTCCGAAATCCATGATGTGGCGAAGATTTACGGTCACATCTTTTTTCAGATTGTCCGCAATCTCAAGGAGAAGCGGTGCGCAGTTGTTTCCGCATGTCGATACATTGAAAATCTTTTCAGGCTCGTTGAGCACCAGCAAAAGGGTCTTTGCACCGCCGGAAATTTTTGTGACAGGAATGACACCCAGCGCATGGCTGTCAACAGCCTGAGCACTCAACACTTTAGCCTTGTCGATTTTTTTGATGATTTTTTTCCAAATGGACTTGTAATCCAACTATCCAAATATGTGTTGTCAAAGTAGACAGACGTATTGTAAATCGCCTCTTTTACATCGCCAAAAATAACGTTCAGCATTTTTTTTGATTCCCCACTAATAAAAATCAAACTTCCAGTTTTTCGATTCTGCATTCGACTGCAAAGCGTCCTCGTTGTTGTAGATTCGGTTGCTCGTCACATGGATATGGCTTTCGTCCAGAGCTTTCGCGACGGCGCTTTCATTGCCGTTTATTGTTTCCTCCAACAATTCCTTCGATGAACTAATGATTGAGTCCGTTACAGAATAATCGGAAGTGACGGAAACAGTTCTATGCCACTCAAGTCGGACTTCTTTGTTGGGAATCCTGCACTCTTGTCTTTCGTCATTGTAGGAAAGGTAGCCCAAGTGAAGCAGATAGGCAAATATGTCACTTTTTGATGTGAAGTCCGTCACGATGTTTTTGTAATACAAAACGTCTATGGAAATGCTTTCGCCCGCAAGCATCTTGATTACATCGTCTTTTGTACCGGCGAAATTCTGATTCAAGCGGTCTGAAATGACCTCGTAGGAAGAAGTCTTGTTCCAGTAATTGCCGAATTTGTGGTTCAGCATCGTTTTTACGACGGATTCTGGATTGTAGATTTCACATTCCTTCTTTTTGCCGTCCTCGAACCAGACAAGATTGTAGCCGTCATACCAGCGGCGGCATTCCTCAAAATCGATATTTTATTTAAGGCACATGTCGTGGACTTCTTCCGTCGTGAAGCCTGTGTATTCAGAAAGTTTTCCCGCATTTAAGATGGTGTATTCATCAAAATTGTTGAGTTTTGACTGAACTTTATCCCGGACAATGGGCAAAATTCCCGTCAGATAAGCCAGTGCGATGGCAGGGCGCAAGGTGTCACTCTTGAAAAGCCCGTTACAAAAAATCAAGATACTGATTGAACAAGTCCTGCTCCACATTCTCTCGCACCAGAACATCGTATTCGTCCATAAGAATTACAAATTTTTCGCCGGTTTTGTCAAAAACTTTGAGGATGCATTCTGCAACAGAGTTATCATCATAAAACTTAATCTCAGGAAATTGTTCTATAAATTCGTCACGGATATTTCTTGTGATTTTGTTAATCAATAGTTTTTTTTCAAAAATGTTTCTGTATTCGCTGTTAATGTCGAGCTTTATCACGTTGAACTTGTTCAGATTCGATTCAAAACTTGCCTCTTTCGATATTTTGCACCGCTCGAAAAGAGACCGGGAATCGCAGCCCTTTGAGTAATACGAAGAAATGATGTTTGCGGCGTAGGTTTTTCCAAAACGGCGAGGCCGGGAAATGCAGATGTATTTTTGAGAAGTTTTCATTATTCCGTTCAGCACAGAAAGAATCATTGTTTTGTCAACAAAGATTTCGCTGTTCAGAAACTCTTTGAAATTGTCGTTTCTTGGATTCAGATATATTCCCATATCTCAATAGTAGCACAGAAATTACATTTTTTCCACAGGAGCAGCAGATGAAAACATTTTACGGCTATATGAGGGTTTCCACAAAAGAGCAAAATGAGGACAGACAGAGGATAAAACTTATGGAGGCCGGAATAAAAGATGAACACTTGTTTTTGGACAAACAGTCCGGAAAGGATTTTAACAGGACTAATTATCAGAAGCTTATGACGGTCCTTGATTCTGATTCTGTTCTGTTTGTAACCGCAATCGACAGGCTGGGCAGAAACTACGAGGAAATAATCCAGCAATGGAAAATCATCACGCAGGAGAAAAAAGCGGACATCGTCGTGCTTGACATGCCGCTTTTAGACACCCGCCGCTCAAAAGACCTCCTCGGCACCTTGATAAGCGACATCGTTCTTTCGCTTTTAAGCTACGTTGCGGAAACTGAACGAACTTTCATCCGCGAACGGCAGCGCGAGGGCATCGCCGCGGCCCACATCCGGGGCGTGAAATTCGGCAGACCAAAAATAAAATTGACAGAAATCTTCTATATAAATGCGCACCGTTGGAAGGCCCACGAGATTTCCCTGAGCGAAGCCGCGAAGAACTGCGGCATGGCAAAGTCGACTTTTTGGGACAAGGCGAGGGAGGTGTCCGAAAACCTGTAGGTTTGCGGAAAGTGTAGTGGTGCAAAGTGACAGTTTCTATTCTTATGCCGACATACAATCACGAGCGTTTTATAGCTCAAGCGATTGAATCTGTGTTGGCGCAGCAGACACAGTATGATTTTGAGCTTCTCATAAATGACGATTGTTCCACAGACAATACTTCAAAAATTGCCTCTGAATATGCAAAAAAACATCCACAAAGAATACGTTTCTTTCAGCAGTCGAAAAATCAGGGGCTTTTGAAAAATTACAAATTCCTTTTTGAACAGGCGCATGGAAAATACATCGCGATTCTTGAAAGCGATGATGTTTGGTCAAATCCGCAGAAAATACAAAAGCAGATTTCTTTTCTTGAAGATAATTCTGAATATGGTCTTTGCGCTGGCGATTATTCAGAAATGGACGAAGGCGGAAACGCAACAAAAGAGTGGAAAAAAGATTTCGACAAGGATTTGAACGGCGACTGGTATGAAAGCCTTTTGCTCCGCGACCATATCGGAGCATTGACAATTGTTTTCAGAAGAGAGCTTTTTGACAAATACTGCAACATCGATGACTTCATACAGCATAATTTCAAGACTCTTGACTACCCGATTCTGCTTTCGATTACTGCTCATTCAAAAGCTTGTTACATTCACGAAAATCTTGCTTCCTATCGAATCTGGGGAAAATCGATAAGCAACAGTTCTGATTATGAAAAAGATGTTGCATTCCAAGATTCAATTTTCGACATTCAAAAATACATCGTTGATAAACATGGAACGGGAAAATTGTCTTTTGATGACATTTCTGACAGTTCTGTGATGATTCATTTGATGAGCGCAATGCGTTTTGGAAAAATAAACGATTTTGTAAGGTTCTCAAAAGGCTTAAAGAGCAAAGAACTCAAATTCAGGCTCTTGAGATGGTTCCCCCGATTGTGGTATTTCCAGCACAAAATCAGGGTAGGAGACAGGTAATGGCTTCTCTGGTTCTGTTTTATATGCGTGGAGGATTTTCCGCAGTTCACTTGAAGAAGGATGTCGGATTGTTTCCAAAGTATCTGCAAAAAGAGTATTTTGACTCTGCTGAAATTGTGAAGGTCGGCACTGACGACAAAAACGATTACAGCAGTGAAAATCTAAAAGTCAGTGATTTGTTTTTTGAACCCAGGGTCGGTGAGGCCTCTTTTCAGCAATCCAAGAAATTTGAGATAAAGTGCGTCATAAAGAGTTTTTTTTATCTTTTGAAACATCCGAATGTAACCCACATCATGATTTTCAATGTGACAAGATACAGTGTGGGACTGGCATTTTTGATAAAACATTTTTTACCAGGACGAAAAATCTATCTAAAACTTGACGCGAATACGCAGATTGCAAGGCAGCTTGCATCTTTGCCGCAGTCCTTCGCTCGAAAATTGTTTTTCAGGATGATTTCCTGTGTTGATGTTGTCTCTGTCGAAACCAACCAGAATTACGATATTCTCCGTGGGAATCCTTTTATCGCGAAAAAACTGTCTCTGGTTCCAAATGGTTTTGAAAAGCCTTTGGAAAATGATGGAATTGAAAAAGAGAACATAATACTGACAGTTGGAACTCTCGGACTACCTGTAAAGAATACGAGTGTTTTGCTTGAGGTTCTGAAAAAACTTAATTTGAAAGACTGGAAATTCTATTTTACAGGTCCTGTTGTCGAGAATTTCAGGCATACGGTTGATTCTTTTTTCTCTGAAAATCCCAAGTTGAGAGAGAATGTAATTTTCACAGGCGCCGTGTACGACCAGCAAAAACTTGCGGAACTGTATATGCGCGCGAAGGTTTTCATTCTGCCGTCTAAATATGAAAGTTTTGGAATCGCCACCATTGAAGCCGCCTCCTATGGAGATTATCTGATTCTTACCGACACAGGCTGCGCAAGGGACATAATATTTGACGAGCGATTTGGATTCATACTTCCGAATAGCGGAACTGAGCAACAGCAACAGGAAAATTTGGTATCTTCCATTTCAGTCCATTTGCAGAAAATAATTGACGGGGAAATTGATGTCATGAAAGACGGTGGCGAGCGTCGGAAAATGATTTTTGAGAAGTTTTCTATGGAGAATATTGTTAAACTGCCTGTTTTTCAGGAATGGGCTATCATGGAGAACTGAAATAAATATGGCTCAGAAATCCCTAAAAGTAAACGCTTTCTTGAACACTTTAAAAACCGTTCTCACACTGTTTTTTCCTCTTATAACGTTTCCATATTCAAGCCGTGTTTTGGGGCCGGAAAGTATTGGAAAGGTAAACTTTGCTCAGTCAGTTGTTTCGTATTTTGCAATTATTGCATCCTTAGGTATCTCAACATATGCAACAAGAGAGGCTGCAAAGGTTCGGGATAATAAAGAAAAACTTTCTCAGATTTCGTCCGAAATATTTATAATAAACCTTATTTCAACCGTAATTGCATACGTTTTGCTTGTGGCGTCATTGATTTTTGTAAGAAAATTTGATGACTACAGGCTTTTGATTATTATTTGTAGCACTCTTATTGTTTTTACAACAGTAGGAATGGGCTGGCTATACCAAGCGGTTGAAGACTATCTTTATATTACAGTTCGTTCGCTTGCTTTTCAGATTATAAGTGTGATTCTTTTGTTTACTCTTGTAAAATCAAAAGAGGATTATCTTTGGTATGCGTCTATAAATATTATTTCAAATGTCGGAGCGAATATATTAAATTTTATTCATGCGCGGAAGTATATACAATTTAAAACCGGTACAAAACTTCTATTAAAAAGACACCTAAAACCGATTTTCGTTTTATTTGCGACAACTATTGCAGGAACCATTTTTGCAAGTATAGATACCACAATGCTTGGTTTTATGAGTAATGATTCTGAAGTTGGTTTTTACTCGGCTGGTATGAAAATTATTCATATGATAAACGGAATTTTTCCTGCAATGATTATTGTTATTTTTCCTCGGGTTTCATATTATTTTGCAAATAACGATAGGAAAAGTATTCTTCTGCTCTCTTCGAAAACCGTTAACTGTCTTTTATGCTTTTCACTTCCAGTTTCAGTCGGTCTCTTCCTTTTGATGCAGCCTCTTGTAATTCTTTTTTGCGGTGTAAAATATATTGAGGCCATCTCAATTTCAAAAATAATGTGTCCCTATTTAGTTTTTTCTGCATTGGGACATTTTCTTGGCGGAACAATTCTTGTAGCTCATGGAAAAGAAAAACAACAATTATATTCAATGATTGCCGCAGGGCTTTTAGATGTTGTCTTAAATGTCTTTTTTATTAGACTTTATGGAGCAAAAGGTGCTGCGTTAGCAACATTGCTCTCGCAAATTGTCTTAACACTGTTTTACATTATTGCGCTATGGAATTTTACAAAAGAACTTTATGTAAAGCTTGCTACGCTTCAATTTTCTGCTGCAGCAATAATTATGGGCATCTCTGTCTATTTCGTCCGCAATCTCTTCACGAACCTTCTTCTCCAACTTTTCGTGCCGTTCGTTGTGGGCGTTCTGACGTACGCGCTCATGCTTGTTGTCTTGCGGAACCAATTTTTTTTGGCGACAACTAACGATATTTTTAAGAAACTACGTCGTGAGTAACATCTCCGTTTTATAGGCTTTTCTAAAAATCTGAGATATAATCAGCATTATGGAACAAATCAGAAAACTGCCTGTAGGTATTCAGAGTTTTGAACGTATTCGTTCAGAAAATTACATTTATGTAGATAAAACTCAGTTTGTGTATGAATTAGCGAATCTGAGTCGCCCATATTTTTTGAGTCGTCCTCGTCGTTTTGGCAAGAGTCTCCTTCTTTCAACATTCCGTGCGTATTTTGAGGGGCAAAAAGATTTGTTTCACAGTCTTGCACTCGAAAAACTTGAGGAAAAAGCTTCAAAAGAAGAAAATCGTGAGGCTTGGATAAAGTATCCTATTTTGTATGTAGATTTTAACACAGGTGACTTTTCCTCTTTTGAAAAACTTGAAGAAACGCTTTCATTCCGCATCTCTGAATGGGAAAAGGAATATGATGTTCATAGTGAGGCAAAGACAATTGCAGACAGGTTTTCGGTTGTAATTAAAGCTGCCTGCAAAAAAACAGGGCGTCAGGTTGTCGTGCTTGTCGATGAATATGATAAGCCGCTTCTGAATGTCATAGATAATGTTCCGCTTCTTGACCAGTTCCGTGCGCTTCTAAAATCTTTCTACGGAATCTTAAAAAGCTATGACCGTTTTCTTCGATTTGTTTTTCTGACCGGAGTAACAAGATTCGACAAGGTTTCTATTTTCAGTGACCTGAACAATATGATTGATATTTCGATGACCGAAAAATATTCTGCTATATGCGGGTACACGCAAAAAGAGCTTGAAACCGTTTTTGAACCTGAAATAGCCCAGCTCGACCAAAAAAAAGAAGATTTCTCATGAAGAATGTATTTTGCAATTAAAAAAAATGTATGACGGCTATCACTTTAGTGAGGACATGCTCGATATCTATAATCCGTTCAGCACAATGAGCTCTTTTGTAAACAATAATCTCGGAAGCTATTGGTTCGTTACAGGAACACCGATTTTTCTCGTAAAGATGATGCAAAAGACATCTTTTCCGCTTGAAACGTTGGAAGACGGAATTGATGTTGATGGTACTTCTCTTGAAGGTTATCGTTTAAACAGTGAAATGCCAGTTCCAATGCTATACCAAACAGGCTATCTTACAATCAAGGGGTATGAAAGCGACATTCAGGCATTTACTCTTGGTTTTCCAAATAATGAAGTGCGTTACAGCTTTTTCAAGTGCCTTGTTCTGTATTATGCGGGTTTCGAGAACGGTACAGATAAAATCGAAATCGTGAACTTTATAAAAGAAATTCGAAGCGGGCAGGTTGAAAAATTCATGAAACGTATTCAAGGTATTTTTGCCGCTTCCCCAAAAGAAACAAGCCAGAAATATTACGAACTGAATGCGCAGGCTTTTTTCTGGCTTATTTTTAAGCTCATCGGGCAGTTTATCCAGTGTGAAGTGCAGAACGGCGAGGGCAGAAGTGATGCTGTCGTATGGACAAAAGAGGCAATTTATATTTTTGAGTTTAAGCTCGATGGAACATCAGAAGAAGCAATATCACAAATAAACTCAAAAAATTATGCAATCTCCTACGAAAACGACGGACGAAAAATCACAAAGATTGGAGCAAACTTTTCAAGTGAGACAAGAAATCTTACCGACTGGCTGATAGAGTAGTTATGCCCTCCACAATTTGCCTAAATATTTTCCAGTCTTTCCGATAAGTGCAGGATTCAGCCAATGTGCAGTTATTATCAGTTTTAGCAAAAATAGTTTCACAGGATGCTTGTAAAACGTATGCTGAAAAATGCAACTTGAAAGCAAGCTGTTGATTTTTGAAACACCTCTGTAAAATTTTAACGGTGACCTTGTTGTGTCGGAGCCACCTTTTAAATGTTGAATTAACGGTCCCTCTATAAGTCTTCGCTCTTTTCCGGCAATAGCCATTTTCTTTTGCATATCAGACTCTTCGTAATATAGAAAATATTTTTCATCAAAATATGCCGCTTCGTCATTTTTTACGAACAAATCCGCACCGGTAACATAATCGACCAGCCCAATTTTTTTTTCTACCGCAGGCGGAGTTTTGCCAAGTTTTTTGTGTCTCAAAAACGGAATGATGAGTTTGTAAGAACGAGTCATATCTGCTAATGCATCTTTTATCTCTTTGTCTATTGAGCGAAAATGTCCTGCAGAATGGATTACCTGATTTTTTTCGTCCAATAGGTTGGCCCCGATTGCCCCCAATGAGCCGTTTGCATCATTCTGTTCCCAATAATCAAAGAAAATCTTTACGGCATTGTTCAGCAACACAGTATCGGAATTAAGATAGAAAACATATTTTCCCGTAGCTTTTTCAAGTGCCCGATTATTTGCAGCTCCGAATCCCAGGTTCGCATTGTTGTCGATAATTTTAACTTGAGGAAAGTTTTCTCGGAGCATTTCCAACGAGCCGTCTTTTGAACCGTTGTCAGAAACAAACACTTCAAAGCTAACATCTTTTGTATGTTCATAAAGAGACTTTAAACAGTTTTTGAGAAGTTCCCGCGTATTATAGTTTACAATTATAACAGAAACATCATAGTTGAAATTTTCCCTTTTTGTGTGAGAATTTGTTAGTGTTTTATATTGATTTTGAATGTATTCATTCATTGTTTTTATGTAGTCAAAAGTCTTCTTGGCATATTCCTCTCTCATATCAACTGAACTTAATGCTTCTAACACTAATGATGCAAAATCATTTTCTCTGCTTGCTGATAAAACAGGAAGCTGTCTTATATTGAATGCACCTTCAATTGAATGGGGATGTATGATGCATGTCTTTCCGTGTGCTATCGCTTCGAAAGTCTTTATTTTTAATCCACTACCGTGAAAGACAGGGTTTATGACAATATCACCGAGAGAATAAAAATCACTTGGATTTTGAAAGTACCCAGCAAGAATAATATTGTCACTCAAAAGTTCTTTGCTAATTTTAGAGCAGATGGAGCCGCCTATTATTAATTTTGCATCGTTTTTTACAGCTAAAATTATAGGAAATACGGATTTTATAAACCACTCAATTCCTGCAATGTTGTATAAGTTATAGCCAGAAAAAAATAAAATTGAATTATTCTTGGTAAGCTGCTGTTTTATGTAAGTAAACGGAGAGAAAACGCACAGACATTCTTTGTCAGGAGCTAGATAGTGAAATAAATTCTTTTCGTTATTCTGAATCGCTAAAATAACATCAGCACGTCTAAGGCCTTTCGATTCGTCGTTCGGAGATAATTCATAAATTGAAGTTCCTTGCCGTACCTGATTCAATAGGTATACATCGTGGGTAAAGAGAACTTTTTTTTCGGCATTGCAGAAATCCAACAATTTTGAATAATAGACATAATTTACAATTACAATGTCAAAATCTTGTTTTTTTGTTGTCTTTTTTACAAATCTAATTAAGTCGGTATGGCAAAAATCATCAACTCTGTAATGGTTTTTACAAAAATATCGTCGCCAACGAATGATAAAAGCATGTTTTACTTCTGTAATGAGAGAACTTTTGTACTGTATAAATTTTGAATCTCCAAAATATTCTCGTGAAAGTTTTATGTCATTTTTGTTTGTATTGTGATCCGTTATTAATAAAAAAAACACATTGTTTCCTTGGTTTTTCAACAAATCACAATAATCTTTTATACATTTTCTGTTTCCGCCCTGTGCTTTTAAAATTGGTACGGATGAGATAACAAGTATATTTTTCATTTTCCTCCTAACGCCATCTACGGTTTTTCATTTTTTTGTATAGTTTTATCACAAATCCATCGAATCTGTAATTTGTTCGATAGAGAACTTTTTGCAAAACTGTTTGATTTATATATAGAGATAGAAGATTTTTGTTTATTTTTTTGAGTTCTGCCGTGAATACACGTTTTCTCTGTTGCAAAATTTTATTTTTATACCATCGGGAATCCAAAGTCATTTTGTAATAAAAATTTAAAACTTCAAATATTCGTTGACGTATATAATTCTGTTTATTTGAGTGTTCCTCTCGCGTATAAAAAACGAAAAGATTCCTTATGACCTGCTCCTGGTTGTCTATATGTTTCAAAAGGTTGTTGAATGCTACCGATTGACTAGCACTACCTATTGAATATACATACAAAGTCTTTGGAATGTAAAAAAAATCTTTGCAATATTCAAGCGGATAAAGTGTATATTCTGAATCTTCGTAAAAACACTTCTCTGTGAGTGTGACGTTGTTATTCTGAAGTATACTTGTTTTGAAGAAAATTGAATGGAACGGGAATGTTGTTTTCCATTTGTCAAATTCAGAAAAAGCATGTGAGTCGAAAGGCTTCAAAAACGTGTAATTTCTTTTTTCAGTTTTTCCGTCCGAAAGGTAAAAAATATCAAAATCACATACAACCGCGTCATTTTCGATTTTTTGAAGCAGGCTGATAATTTCTGCTAAATTTTCAGTTTTTATCCAATCGTCACCATCAATTGGTCTAAAATACTTTCCTTTTGCAATTTTTACGGCTTCATTTATAGTTGAGCCATGTCCGTCCGTTTTCTTTTGCCAAAAGTTTAAAAGTGTCTGGATATTGCGTGCAATATTCTTGTGCTATGTCTTTTGATGAATCTTTTGAGCCATCATCAACAATAATGACTTCGATTTGATTCAAACTGCGCCCATCGATAAAAGAGTCCAAACAGTTTCGTAATGTGTTTTGAACGTTATAAGCCGCTATGCTAAAAGTAATAATCTTTTCCATAAAAAAAACAAACGAGTATATCTGTCGTCATGTAAGATTCCTTTCATGTCTCATTTTTAGATTACAAGTCAAGTTCCGAATGACGATACCTTATTATTTGATGTCTATTCACTTTAATTCTTTTTTTCAATATTTTGGAATATACTATAAAATGTTGTTTGCAACTTTTTTTTATATTTGGTAGAGTTATTTTTATGCTTTCAAAATTTACAGAACTTTATAACTATAGAATGATGATCGGCGGGCTTGTGCATCGCGAGCTTCGGGGACGGTACAAAGGGTCGTTCCTCGGCTTTTTGTGGACGTTCATCAATCCGCTTTTGCAGCTTGGCGTTTATACGTTGCTTTTTTCGGTTATTATGAAAAATGATATACCGAAATATTATATTTTCCTTTTTGTGTGCTTGGTTCCGTGGATGTTTTTTAGTTCTTGTCTTTCGGCAGGGTGCGGAACTATTCTCGCGTCTTCGGCGATGGTCACGAAAATTTATTTTCCGCGCGAAGTGCTTCCTATTTCTTTCGTCACAAGTGCGTTCATAAATATGCTTTACAGCTTTATCGTCGTGTTCGCGGTGCTTATTTTCTCTGGATTCGGCATAAACCCGCTGGCTTTGCTTTATCTTCCGGTCGTATTCCTTTTGGAGTATATTCTGAGCCTCGGCGTAACTCTCATGTTTTCTGCAATGACTGTTTACGTGCGCGATTTGCAGCATATTCTCGGAATCCTTTCCATGCTCATGCAGTTTCTTTCACCTGTAATGTACTCAACTTCAAGAGTGCCGGTGGAGATGCAGAAACTGTTCAATTTGAATCCAATGGCATCTATTCTTGAATGTTACCGTTCAATTCTTTATTACAAGCAGATTCCTGACATTACGACACTCGGCGGGGCGGCTCTCCTTGCGGTTGTAGTTCTTGTTCTCGGCGAATTGATTTTTAATAAGCTTCAAAAAGGTTTTGCGGAGGAATTGTAATTTATGGAACAGGAAAACGCTATTGAAGTAAAGAATCTTGTAAAGAAGTTCAAGGTTTACCATGACAAAGGCAAGAATCTTAAGGACAAGCTTCTTTTTTGGAACAGAAACAAATACGAAAACCGACTTGTTCTTGACGATATAAGTTTTAATATAAAAAAAGGTGAGGCTGTCGGTCTTATCGGTCATAATGGGTGCGGAAAAAGTACCACTTTAAAGCTTCTTACTAAGATTATGTATCCGTCTTCGGGGACCGTAGAAGTGCAGGGCAAAGTTTCGGCCCTCATCGAACTTGCGGCGGGATTTCACCCGGATATGAGCGGGCTTGAGAATATTTACATCAACTCGTCGATTTTTGGTCTTACAAAAAAGCAGATTGATGCCAAGCTCGATGACATAATCAAATTTTCTGAGCTCGGAGATTATATCGACAATCCTGTTCGAACGTACTCGTCGGGAATGTATATGCGTCTGGCTTTCTCGGTTGCGATTAACGTTGAGGCTGATATTCTTTTTATTGACGAAATTCTTGCGGTTGGCGACGTTGCTTTTCAGGAAAAGTGTTTCAGGCGGCTTGAAGAAGTTAAGGCTTCAGGAACTACAATCGTTATTGTTTCGCATTCCCTCGGTCAAATAGAAAAAATCTGTGATCGCTCGATATGGATTGATGCAGGAAAAATCCGCATGGAAGGCAAACCTGTTGATGTTCATAAAGAATATCTTGATTACATGAAAAATCGATAAGAAAAATTAGAAGGATTTAAGGCTCTTTAATTGAATAAGCGCCTTTTTTCCTCTATCATATCAAATATGCTTTTATACCTTGCTTACAAAAACGTAATTTCCAAAAAGAGTTCTTTCGTAATAATTCTTTTTATTGCTTTTGCAATTATGCTTCTTGTACTCACGAACGCAGTTTTTGACAGTACGGAGAACGGTGTTCAGGAAACATTTATCAGCAGTTTTACAGGAGATGTTGTTATCCGTCCAAAAAGTGACAAGCCTTTAAGCCTTTTTGGCGACGAGACTCCTGTAACCGGCAAGCTTTCTGAAATCCCAGTTTTGGTTCCGTACGGCGATTTAACGTCGTATATTTCTCAGAATCCGTCTGTGGAAAATTTCTTGCCACAGCTTTCTGGGCGAGTAGCAATGCGTTCTGAAAAAGATGATACTCTCGCTTATGTTTTTGGAGTTACTCCTGATAAATATTTGGCAATGATGCCTGCAATACAAATTGAAGAAGGGGCGCCGTGGAAAAACGGTGAAAAAGGGGCTATGATTTCCCGTGATTATGCGGACAGCCTTGACCTTTCGTTGGGCGATACCCTTGAGTTTATTGTTGAGAACGGTTTTTCTTCAAGAATCCGAGCAGTGCCCGTAAAAGCTATTTATCATTATTCCGTAAAGAATCCTATTCTAGAAAAAATCGTTTTGGTAAATCCGGAGACAGTTCGCTCCGTTTTTGATATTTCTGAGCTTGCTTCGTCAGAGAGCGTGGAACTTTCGGATGAGCAGTCGGCGTTTTTGGAATCCTCCGGGGATTTGGATGATTTTTTTTCGGAGGCCAGCGACTTTTCTGAATCTGTAGTTACCGAAAAAATCGAATACAGCAAAGAAGATATGGATGCACTCTCAAATGTTTACACGGAAAGCACTTCCTGGAACTTTCTTGTAATCAAACTGAAAGATAAAAAAAATACTCAGCTAGTCGTTCACCAAATGAATAAATATTTTAAGGACAACGAGTGGAACTTGGAGGCTGTAAATTGGCGCAAATCTGCTGGAAATACGGCTTTTTATCTGTTCATTTTGCGCTTCATTTTTAATGTCGGAATTATAATCGTCCTTTTGGCAGGTTTTATCGTTATAAACAACACTTTGGTTATAAACATTCTTGACCGAATCCGTGAAATCGGAACCATGCGTGCGATTGGCGCAAACAAACGCTTTATATCTGCGGAATGTATGCTTGAGACTTTCATAATGGCTATTACGGCAGGTATTGTTGGCGGTATTCTTGGTATTTTTGCTTCAAAGGCCCTTACCGCATGTCAGATTTCTTTTACGAATAGTTTTCTCGTCCAGCTTTTTGGCGGCGAAGTTTTGGTAACGCAAGTTAATTTTAAAAATCTTTTGAGTTCATTTTTGTTGTCGATTTTTATAGGTTTTGTCGCATGGATTTATCCTGTTATGACGGCTTTGAGAATTAATCCTGTTCAAGCAATGCAGGGGGCAAAATAATGTTTCAGATAAAACTTGGTGTTCGTTCGTTTTTATACAGGAAATCCCAGTACCGCTCGCTTTTTTTGGTATGTATGTTTGGTGTTGCAATTTCGCTTACGGCAATTTTTGTGAGCAACGGAATGATAAACACAATG
This sequence comes from Treponema zioleckii, assembly GCF_014737315.1. GTDB lineage: Bacteria > Spirochaetota > Spirochaetia > Treponematales > Treponemataceae > Treponema_D > Treponema_D zioleckii. The sequence goes on from NZ_JPUF01000054.1 coordinate 23,496, forward strand.
AACGAAAAGGCGAAGATTTATTACGGCGGAAATTTTGCTTTTATGCAGAATGTCTACGATGAAGGTCTAGAAATCCATGATTATAAAGATTATTTCGAAAAGGTAAAATCTGTTTTTCCAAAAGATGCTGATGTGTCCTACCGTCTTGATTTTGATGGTCGAAATTCCTCTTTTTATTTTGAGGGCACAAAGGCTTTGCAGCAGACTATAAAAGGTTGCAATTTTGAACTTGAAAAGAATCTTTTTAGCAATATGAGTTTTGTTTCCGGAGGTTTTGAAAACATGAACGGAACCAACGGAATCTTAATTTCTGAGCCGATTGCAAATATGCTTAACATAAAAGTTGGCGACACGATGACTTTTATGCTAAAAACTGTAAATGATGAAAAAAATACAGTTGATGTTGAAATCAAAGGAATTTTCCAGGATTCAAGCGTATTTGGCATGTACACTTCATACATGGATTTTGATTTTTTAAAGCAGTGTTATGGGCGTGATGAAAATTTTGCGAACCGCATTGTAATCAACTTTCCAGGAAAGTATTTGACTCGCGAGCAAAGTGAGTTTTATCAGAAAAAGCTTGAAAAACTGTTCGTCATGTATCCGCTTGTAGACAACAAAGATGACTTTTTGGATAATGCGGACGATTTGGGGCACGATTCTTGTGCCTTAATTCCCCTCAGTGCGAACTTAAACGAGGTTAAGATTATGGAACAGGCAATGAACGTGGTAATTTCGTTTATTGTCGTAATGCTCACTGTAATCATAATTGCTGGTATTGGAAGCACCTATAGGGTTTTGATTATAAAGAGGCTTAACGAGATTGGAATCTATATGGCTCTCGGCATGAAGAAATTTGACATAGCTTTTACGCTTCTGTTTGAATCTTTTGTGCTTCTGCTTGCGGGCTGCATAGCGGCATTGGCTGTTTCGGCGTTGTTCTGTTTTGTAATCTCGCTTTTCAACTTTTCATTTATCCCGGCTTTTGATCTTTTTTTAGTAAAGGGTAACCTTTTGCCGGTAGTTGATGTTATAAAAAGTGTTGCGGTTATTGCAGGGGTCATTCTAACAACATTGATTGCCGTGTTGTATTCAACATGGAAGTCTATAAGACTTTTACCTGCAAATGCACTTGCCGTAGCAGAATAAATCTTACTCTTAAGGAGATTGTTATGATGACTTTAAAAAATAAAAAACTTGCATTTTTGCTCACTTCATTCTTGTTTGCTTCAAGTTTTGCTTGTGCAAAGATTTCTGATGCCGAAGCAAAGGCTCTTTTACAGAAGGCCGAAGATAGTACGGCTTTTTACGAAACTGATTTTACCGGAAGCTACGAAATCGTCCAGGACAAACCGGGCGAGGGCAGAAGCAAAACTAATGCAACAATTTATCGTCGGGACTCGACTTCAAAATGGACGATTCTTATCAACGCTCCGTTAAAGGATAAGGGAAAGGGGTATTTGCAGACCGACAACAGCATTTGGTTTTACGACCCTGCTGACCGACGTTTTACCTTCTCTAGTTCACGAGACAGATTTCAGGGAACAAATGCAAATACTTCAGATTTCGCACCGATGAAATTTGTTCGGGACTATAAAATTGAGTCTGCAACCGAAGTAAAACTTGGAAAATTTGATTGCGTGCTTTATACATTAAAAGCGACTTCAAAAAAAGTTGACTATCCGATGCTCAAACTTTGGGTTTCTAAGGATGGACTTATGAGAAAAAAGGAAGACTATTCGCTTTCTGGACAAAAACTCAGAACGACAGCCGTTCCTTCATATCAGACGATTTCGTCTTCAAATACTACGCACCAGGTTCCAGTTAGCATGGTCATTCAAGACAACTTGCAAGGAAAGAAAATAAATGGAAAAATGGAATATGAGAAGACTTTGATTTCTATCTCAAATGTATCCCTTGAAAAACAAGATGATGCGGTTTATACAAAACCATATCTTGAATTGATGAGTGTAAAATAAATTGTCTAAAAAGTTTCTTATTCTGTCGCTACTATTTTTTGCAGGCACTTCGGTTTTGCCTGTTTTTTCGGAGGAGTCGGATTCAAATGCTGATTTCTATGAAACTTCTGATTCTTCGCTTTCTGCAGATTTGAGTTTCCTCTCAGAAAGTGGAAGTGATAAATCAGAATCCGTTTCGGAGGCGGACTCGCTGAATTCCGAGGGGGATAGTTCTGAAAGTTCAGAATCCGATAGCTTTGATGACATTTTTAGCGATGCCGAAGATGCAGAAAAACCTGTGGTGACAGAAGAAACTGAAAATACGGGAACTTATAATGTTTCAATCGGAACTGTAAAAATTCCGCTTGAAGTTACGGGTTCCCTTGCCGCTGAATTTGGTTTTGCTTACATAAATGAAGATCACTCAAATGACGGTTCCATTTATTTTGATTTTGACAATTCTATCTATTTTACGACCCGTCCAGATAAATATCTTGCGTTGAAAGGCACATTAAAAACCGAGATGCCTGATTCTGGGGAAGCATCTGCCGATGGTCAAAATAATTTTTTGTACTTGTACGAAATGTATTTTGATTATCTTATGTTTGACAGAATTTATATAACCGCAGGTAAGAAAAAAATCAATTGGGGAAATATTCGACTTTTTACCGACTCTGATTATTACAGTGATACAAATGCACTTGCAACAAATATTCTTTACGATAGCCGACAGCATATTTCTGGCATGATTCGCATTCCGTTTGGATTAAATACTTTTTCTTTTGTGGGCATGTACAAAGGGGGCGGAACGGATGCTGCATCGAAGGACATGTCTTTTGCGGCGAATGCTGAGCTTGTGTTTTTGGGAACTTCTCTGAATCTGTTCGGACGACGTTTTCCAATTGACAGCGACTCTTTGCCCATTCTCGGTGCAGAGCTAAAGAGAACTCTTTTCGGTGTTGATTTTTATGGGCAGGAACTCGGTGTAATTTCATCTGGAACAAAATTAAAGGATTTCTGTAAAACCAAATTTAACGATAAATCTGCTTTTGATAAGTTGATTACAACTGGCGGTTTTTACAAAGTGCTTCTTGATGGAATTCCCCGATTTGGTATTAATGCTGAATATCAACTTATATACGATCCAGAGCCTAGCGATAATGAAAATTTCTTTATTAATCGTTTTGCCGTCAATATGGGCTTAGGAAAATTGGGTAAAGAAAAAAATATCAATTTGGTTTTTCAGTGGAATCATAACATAACCGAAAAATCAGGAATCGTTCAGGGCGGACTTGTACTTTCTGGAATTATGCCACATTGTGATTGGCGAAATGGCGGTAAATATGAGTACGGTGATGATTACGAATACGGTAAATTTACAATCGGTTCGTATTTGCATATTTCATTGAATTACTAAAATTGCATAAAAAAACGGTGGTAAGACAAAAT
>NZ_JPUF01000055.1 GCF_014737315.1 Treponema zioleckii
CATATGGACATGCCAGCCCTCTCACGCACTTCTGGAAGTGGGCTTTATTCAACGTTCAGTTTTAGTGAAGACGAATACGCTATGTCTTTTACATTTAAATCAGACGGAACAGGTACATGGAGCATGGCTGACCCGAAAGAAGACTCTATGTCTGGCACTCTCACATTTACTAACAACAAAGGTGAGCTAAAAAGTTCATTAAAACTGGGCGATGAAACAAAAGAATTTGTGCTTATCTACACTGGTAGTTCTTTATACGTTGTAGATGATTTGCTCATTGAAGAGAAATAGTTAGTCAGCCTGCAACAGACAAATCCCCCGCAGGGCAAAGGCAATTCCGCCTGATACCTTGCGGGGATTTTTTTTACAAACGGATTTGATTAATTCTACTCAACTTCCCATTCAACAATATTTCGTTCTTCTGTTGAAAAATTCACGCCGATTTTGAAGAGCTTTCTGCTGTCCGAAGTGTACGGCTTTGCGTAGCCCGTCTCTTCAATCCATTTTGCAACGCCATCTTCCTGATTTGAAAGGCAAATTTCATCTGCAGCAAGTTTTACTTCTGGAATGGCATTTTTCATTGCAATTCCTCGTCCGCAGAGTTTAAGCATTCCGATGTCCGTAAAGTCATCGCCGAACGAAGCGATTTTTTTTGGTGAAATCTTTAAGTGCGCGCAGAGGGCTTCGATTCCCTTTTCTTTTGTCGCATCAATTTTTGTAATTTTGAACCACGGAATATCAGAAAACGGAAGCAAGTCAACATTTTCAACTCCGACACAGGAGGCAATTTTTTCGACGACGGATTTGTCGCGGGTTTTAAAACACATTTTCATTGCAGATTCAGAAAAATCCGAAAAATCATTGAACGTCCAGAATTTATCGCCGAGTTCCTCACGGGAATTTGAATAAAGACCTTTTTCGTTGTCCAAAGAAATTACGGCATCTTTTCCCATCACGGCGAACGCGTTTTTTATGAGGGCGCGTGTTTCTTCGTTCGAAAATCCGCTGTCATAGATTTTCTTTCCTTTGTAATGCACGAGTCCGCCGCCGTTCGTGATGAGAATGTCCGGCTCGATTCCGCCTAAAAATTCAGAAGCGTTCGTAAGTGCGCGCGAAGTTGAAATGCCGAACAGAATGCCTTTTTTCTGTGCGGAAGCCACCGTAAGTTTTGTAAATTCTGAAATTGATTTGTCGTCGCGGAATAAAGTTCCGTCCAAGTCTGAAAGGATTATAGATATGTTTTCCATACAGAAATATGCATTATTTTAAGATTTTATTCAATATCTTGAATGATGCACTTCCGTCCAATTTTGTAAACCCAGAAACTCAGTCCTGCGCTTATCATTTTGTCGGCAAAGTTTGTGAGAAAGCCCGAAAAATAAGTTGCAAAGGTAAGGTTCGGAACGGCAAGATAGATTGCATGAACGCTGTTGTTGATGTTTTCCACTGTGTTTGAGCCGTAAACAAAATCTGAAATCACATTGCCCAAAACTGCGTTGCTTACTGCATTCAAAAGTCCTGCCCAGATGAAAGAATCTATCTCCAGAAGGCCCTTATTTTTCTTTGCATTTGAAAAAACAAGGTGCGCACAAACGGCAGTCGCGACATGGCACAAAGTAAATGGAATCATGTTGCGGTCAATTATGAAAAGAATTCCGTTTGAAAGAACTGCTGTTGCAATTCCTGCCCAAAGCCCGCAAAGCGAAGTTGCACCAATCGTGAGGACTGAATCCAAGTAAAGCGGAATGTTAAAAAAACGCATGAAAACTGAGCCAAAAAAATTTGCCGCCGTGCACAGGATGATGATAAAGATTTTTCCTTTTATGCCGGTTACGCCGTGCCCGTTTTTAAGAAAATTTCTCATACAATCACTCCGAGTTTTTTTGCATAATCAATCAGTTCCAGCTGGTCAGAAAGATACAGTTTCTGGTAGATCATCGTGCGCTGGTTTATGACTGTCTTTTCTTTTTTGCCAAGTGCCTTTGCAATTTCGTCGGTCTTTTTTTTCTGGGCGAGTAGGGCGAAAACTTCCTGCTCGCTTTTTGAAAGTTCCATATACCGTTTGTAAAAATCGCCGTCCTTTTTGTCATCTGCTTTTACGTCAGAAGAGCCAAACAGCTTTTTCTGAATGACAAGACTTGCCGCCATGCTGTAGCATAAACCGCCGTTCGCCACAATTTTTATCGCACTTTCAAGTTCGTCAGTCCCGTCATTTTTTGTGATATACCCTTGAACTCCGTATTCCAGAGCCTTTTCTATGCGCCGTTCATCTGCATACATTGAATACACGATTATTGGAACGGAACCTTTTTTGGCACGGATAACCGTAACGACTCCAAGTCCGTCCTCGCCGTCAAGATTCAGGTCTAAAACCGCAAGGTCAATCTTTTCTTCCGTGTCCAGAATTTCCTTTGCTTCCTCAAGGTTCGATGCAAAAAGAAATGAAAAATCAGGATTCCTTGAAGAAAGTAAAAGTCCAAGCCCGTCGCGCAGACTTTTGTGGTCGTCAATGAACAATATTTTCAATGCTGATTGCAATTACACATCCTCCGTCATTTATGAACTGAACGCTTCCGCCGAGTAAAGAAATCCTTTCTCGTATGTTTTTTATGCCATGATGTTTTCTGTCCGTTTTTTCGTTCAGGGTACTTTCGTCAAAGCCTTTTCCGTTGTCGCGGATTGTGATTTTTAACGAACGACCTACATCGACTATTTTAACGAAAGTCTCGCTCGCATCCGAATGCCTGGCAATGTTGCTCAGCGACTCCTGAATCACGTAGAGAATTTCTATCTGCGCGCTCAGCGGTATTTCCTGAATCAGTTTTGAAGCAATTACAAGCTCCGTTTTGATTTTATAATTCACCTCAAAAGAGTGCATGTTTTCTTCTATTAATTTTGTAACGCTCTTGTCGGGCGGGGAGTCAAGGGAATCAATCATGTAGCGGGTTTCCTTCAATGCCCTGTCCGCAAAAAACGAGGATTTCTGAATGTCGCCATTTTCTATGTAAACTCGCGCCGCTGCCAAATCCTGAGCCACAGTGTCGTGAAGATTCCGGCTGAAGTCGCGCTGCTTTTTGTTCACCAGAGTAATCCGCTCAAGTTCCGAGGCCTGCACGAAACGTTTGTACAAGATGGTGCAAACCGCAAGAAAAGCAAGGATTATCGGGAAAAACAGAAGGATGTCGTACCCGCCCGAAAGTTCCCTCTGCTTTGCGTGAATCTGATTCTGAAAATCGTGAATTTCAGAAATCAACAGAAAGGCTTTTTGAGAGTCGGAAGGATTTTTTGAAAAAGAATCTGTGAGCGAAAAAATATGTGTAAGTTTTTTGTCCAAAGATGATGAAAAATAGGTGTAAGGAGTTGTTTTTTCCTTAACGGAGTCGAGCAGAGTAAGAATTGAATCTATGTTTGAATCTTCTCCCATAGAGTTTGCGGGCTGTTCATTTGCCACAGAAATTGACAGATTTAAGCGTTGAAATTCATCGTCCAAAAGAATGAATGTTCTTGAGGCTCTCGCTCTGAAAACAAGCGTTACGGCAAAACAAAGAACGGCAAGAGAAAGAAGGGCGTATTCGGCTTTAAGGCGGCGGAAAGAAAGCATATTTTTTTATATCACAAGTTCAGCATAAAAGGAAGTTAGAAAATTCTTCGTCATGACCTTGGGAAATTTTCCCGTTTGTTTGGGATTTTTTCACATGATTTTTTGACTGACGGCAGTTAGTATATTTAAACAAAAAATTACAAGGAGCTTTAACATGAAAACAAAAAAAATTTTTACAGCAGTATTTATGGGGCTGTTTGCAGTAATGATGTTTGCAGCTTTAATCTCATGCAAAAAAAGCAAAGAAGCTGAATCTTCAAAGTACGCACCTTTAGCCGGAAAAACTTGGGTTTTAGAAGTTGGCGGAGAGGCACTCTTTAATTCTGATGGAACAGGTGTACATACGGATATCAATGGTAAAACTGAAAATTTTAAATATGAAATATCACGGATATTGAAAGAAGATGCATACTTCGAAGCATACTTCAAAGTTAAATTTGAAGACGGGAAAATATTTAAAAGTATGAAGTACGGAATCGACGATGAAGGTGAATTCATCGAAGGCGGTGATTTTATTTCAGGAAGAATCAAAAAATAATGTAACTATTCAAATTTAATTCTCCGGCAAGTCTGTAAACTGTTTTTCATGCAGCTATTACAGCATGCCGGTTTTAATTATTGACGAAATAAAACTGACAATAAATTTTTAAATGATAAGGACAAAATTTATGAGAATATCAAACAAAATCACTTGTGTGTTTTTTATCGGCCTGTTGTTTTTTGCATTTGCAGGATGTGAACATCCGATATCATCTTCCAGCGAAAGCAACAGCGAAGCACCGACAACACCGACAACACCGACAACACCGACAACACCTACATACATCGGAACAAAAGCCCCGTCAGAAGCAAAAGAAGTAGGCGATATCGTGTTCAATGACGGTTCTGCTACCCCTTACACCAGTGGAATGTCGATTACAGACAAACAGAAAAAGGCGGCAATTGCGCTGATTTTCTACAAGGGAACAGAATTGAACAGTGGAGATGACATTACAACAGTCCGTACACTTGGAGTTGGCTTAAAGCACAAAAGTTCAGGACTTGCATGGTGTTTAGACAGTGCAAATGCTCACAGCAAAAACATCAAAAACATTCAATGTAAACCACAAGGACCTACTGGCTCTCTCGTATTTGACGATGCCACTGCCAATGACAGAAACGGCAGCGATAACCTTGAACAGATTGCCGATTTTCTTACTGCGGCTGACGGCGTAGATGATGATACTACAGGAGATGGTGCTGCAGACAGATACCCAGCCTTTTATTTTGCAAAAAATTACAAGGACACTGCAAACAACCTTGGAAGTTATTCAGACGGCTGGTATTTACCAAGTACGGCAGAACTTTTTCAGATTTATAAAAACGGAAAGGGAACAGACAAGAAATTTGACATATACGCTGTAAACAAAGCTTTAGGCGTAGACATGTTTAAAAATGCATATTGGTACTGGTCATCATCTCAATGCCCTGACTCCGAAGCTATCAACTACGCTACTATTGCTTACAGAATCCGTTCTGATGGGGCCTGGAGCACGGATAAAAAGTCCAGCAACATGGATAAACGGGCCGGCAACACCTATTACGTGTGTGCTATCCGGGAATTTTAACTGGTAGATATAGGAACTGAGGAAAATTTTTTTATGGTAAATATGTACATCTTACAAGGACGGCATAATACTGGAAAAACAGAAACTCTCGTTGATGTCATTGAAATCTTAAAGAATAAATATCCTGAAGCAAAGGTAAATATTATAATTGATGGAAAAGACAAAAAAGTAATTTTTACAAATATAAAAGGCTTAACAGTAGGTATTGAAACGCAGGGAGATCCAAACTCCAGGATTGATGCTAGTCTTAAAGATTTTAAAGCAATGCATTGCGATGTTATTTTTTGCGCATGCAGAACAAAAGGAAAAACAGTCACAACTGTTAATTCCTATGGAACAATATACAATCTGCATTTCATCAAGCAAACTGTAGTAGCTGCTGGTTTTAGTGCAAGTAATATGGCTACAGCAAAATCATTGGTTAAACGTGCAGGGTTGTAGAACAGGCAATGACTGTTGCATATAGTTCTGATGATAAGCTCAATGTACATCATTAATTCTCCGGCAAGTCTGTAAACTGTTTTTCATGCAGCAATAAGGCTTGCCGGTTTTTTATATTTCTAAATCTTAAGATCCATGTTATACTTCTTTGCATGGAATGCGCGCAGTAAATGATCTTTACTTTACGATGCGGTTCTTGCCGTTGCGCTTGCCGTAATAAAGCCTGTCGTCAGCCTGCTTAATTACAGACTCATATTCAGTAAGGCTTGAGCCGGTGCACATTCCGACCGTAACCGTAACACTGATCTTCTGATTCTCAAATTCAACGACAGTGCCCTCAATTTTTTTTTCGTCAGTGACTCCAGGAATTCAAAGGCTTTCTGCTCGTCAGTCTGCGGCATGTAGAGCACGAATTCCTCGCCACCCCAGCGTACCGTTACGAATTCCTTGCAAGAAATGTTTTCGATGATCGTGCTGATTGAAACTAAACATTTAAAGCTGGCTGAGAACAAACCAAAAGATATCAAAAAATTTGACAGGCAAGCTTGGGCAGTTAATGGTGAATATTTCTTCGTAAAATATAGTTTTGATAAAAAACAACGCACGATTTATCTTGACAATTCTACTTTGTTTATCGGTGCTTCTTATACGCTTCCTGTGGGATTGCCGTTGAACCTCAAGGTTGTTGTTCCAGAAAACGAAAAGTTTTTGTATTTGGGGGATTTTTCTTATAGTGCAAAAGGTTTTGGCTTTGACCTTTCCTGTGCTGTTTCTGATGAGTTTGAAGCGGCTCAGTTTGCTTTGAACGAGGTTACGAAAGAAGAATATTCGCTTTGTCGGGCAAATCCGCAAATCTTTTCAGAAGAGGAATCAAAACACGTTCGAAATCGAAATTGGTTTGTTTTTTATGATGAAAAAGATTGGTATAAAACTTTAAAGATGTTCCTTTGATTTTAGAAACTGAAAATGGTGTTGAAAAGTAAAATGAAAAAACTTTTTGTAGCGATTGTCTTTTTTGTTGTCTGTACGGGCGTTTTTGCGCAGGTTAAAAATTTTGTTGGCATTGTGCGTGAATCTCACTATCCTGAGTTTGATGATTTTTTATCGGATTTGAGTAAAAACCTGAAAGCTCGTGGATATTCAACTTATGCAGAAATTGCGGAGGCTTACAAAAAAGGCGGTTTTGGCTCTGGCTTTGTGTTTGTGGATTCTGATGGCGAAAACTATATCATCACGAACAGACACGTTGTTTCACAAGCTGCTTCTGCGTCAATTGAGTTTGAAAATGAAAACGGTGATGTTTCAAAATTTGAAAATCTTTCAGTTTGGATTACTGATGACGATATCGACCTTGCAATTTTGCGATTTGATGGTGGCTCAAAGCCGTTTTCGCGTGCTCTTTTGCTTTCGGGCAAAAAACTTCGTGACGGTGAAGATGTGTTTTCTGCTGGTTTCCCTGCACTTGCGGGCGAACCTGTCTGGCAATTTGGGCGCGGAAGCATTACAAATTCGGCGGCACGAATTAAAGATTTGATTGATCCGAGTGTCTCGGTGGTGATTCAACATTCTGCGCAGATTGACGCTGGAAACTCAGGCGGCCCGTTGCTTGTGTGGGAATTTGGCGACTACAGAGTGATTGGAGTGAACACGTGGAAGGCTGCTGGGCGTGATTCAACAAACTTTGCGATTCCTGTGGCTCTTGTAAAAAAACTGATTGAAAACGCAAAAAATCCTGTTGGCGATGACAGTACAATGCAGAAAGCTCGTGCTGAAAAGTTCAAGAACGCGCTGACTACGAGCGGTAATGATTTCTCTGCGATTGTAAAATTCATTTCTTATGATTTTGCTGCAAAAAAAGGTGAAGATTATTTTGATGAAATTTTGCGCCATGGCTCAACAAAAGTACGGAATCGTGTGGTTGCGGAATTCTCTGCTGACCCCATCGAAGGCTTACGCTATGCTGTTGCGTATAATGTGTTCAACAGGTTTTCGGGCGAAAATGTCACAGAAGAAGAACTGAGCAAAATTCAGTGGCAAAAAGAGCACGGACTTTTCAGAATTGCTTCAATTGCAGATGAGGAAGATGGCAAAAAAGCCAAAAACAACGCAAATAAAAAATCAAAAAATACAACAGGCTCCAAAAAATCTGACAAAAAATCTAAAAAGACCGAATTGCCAGAAGTTAGCTTTGAAGGCTTGGGAGTTCCGTACACTTTTGCACTTGGCATTGGTGGTGTTTTTCCAATAGTAGATGATGCAGAAGGCTTTGATGTAAAACCAAGCTTTGATTTTTCACTTTCAATTTTTCCAGGCGAAAGCAGCATTTTTGGTGTATTCATTGAATTAGAGAGTGGAAAAATCTTGTCCGATAGCTATACAATTTATGGTGGCGGTTTGTCAGTGCGAATTCCGCTTGACTTCTCGTTGTTCTGCATTAGTCCAAAAGTTTCGGCTGGCGTAAAAACTGGATCTTCAAATCCAGAACTCACACAGGGATTTTTGGATTTTGGGCTTGAAACTCAATTCAATCTTGGTTCAGACAGATTCCGTCCAGGCATTGAAGCAAGTTATCGCAAATTCATTGATTCTGTTGGTGACGATGTTTACACGAAAGATATAAACGTTGAAGCGATTTTGATCAAACTGACACTGGGAGTTGCGCTGTAAAATCTAGATTTTTACAGAAATCGGTGAATATGCGTTCTACGGTTGCACATCGCTCAAAACTGTATACTATGCAGGAAGCCTTATTTAATAGAAAATTATTGCTTTTATACACACTTTTGTTATAAAATATGTATAAAAGCAATATGAATGCGACTGACGAACTTATATTAAAGACTGCTGAACTCAATAGCGGGTATATCACCGTTTCTGAATGTGAAGACTTAGGGATTCACAAAAACAGCGTGTTCAATTTGGCAAAGAAAAATATGCTTGTTCGCCAAGCTTCGGGAATTTATACTTTGCCAGAAACAATTCCAGATGAACTTTTCATTCTTCATTTGCGTTTCCCTTCACTGGTGTTCTCTCACGAGACGGCTTTGTATTATTTGGGCTACAGCGACCAAGTTCCGTTTGTTTATTCTGTAACGGTGCCGATCGGATTCCATTCCAAAGCACTTGAAAACTATACTGTGATTCAGCAAAAAGTTGATTTTATAAACGAAGGAAAAATTGAAGTTGAAACAGAATATACCAATAAAATTCCTGTTTATTGCATAGAGCGAACTTTATGCGATTTGCTTCATAAACCAAGTTTTCTTGATTTGGAACGATTTATTCCAGCTCTAAAAAAATATTTACATTCAAAAGAACGCGACAATCTTAAATTATTGGACTTCGCAAAAAAAATCGGAGTAGAGAAAAGAATCCGTAATTATATGGAAGTGGCATTGTGAGAACTGATAACGCTATGCAGCTAAAAGCAAAAATTAACAGCAAGGCAATAGAACTGAATATTGCGCCTCAATTTGTGTTGCAGAATTACATAATGGAATGTTTCATCAAACGAATCTCGCTTTCTGACTTTAAAGATAATTTCATTTTGAAAGACGGTCTTCTCATAGCTTCTCTTGTTGGACTTAAGAATCGTTCTACAATGGATATGGACACAACGATTACAGGTTTTAAGCTGGACAAGTCAGAAACCGTAAAAATTTTGAATTATATTTGTTCCATTCCGTGTGATGACGATTTTACTTTCGTGTTTGACAGAGTTGAGGATATTCGTGAAGATGCTGAATATTCTGGACTCAGGGCTTTTCTTTTTGCGAATTATGAAAAGATACATGCACCTTTTTCTATGGACATAACAACTGGAGACCGAATTACACCCGGAAAAATCAATCATTCGTTTCAAAGAATCTTCGATGAGGAGTCAATTATAATGCTCTCTTATCCTGTTGAAACTGTTCTTGCAGAGAAACTTGAAACGATTCTTTCAAGAAACATTGAAAATACTCGTCCGCGTGATTTTTATGATATTTTGGCTTTAAATACTTTGTCTCATAATTGTAAGAGCGAAGTGTTGAAAGAGGCATTGCAGAATACTGCAAGTAAGAGAGAAAGTTTAAAGTATCTTGAGAACACAAAATCGACGATGGAGAAAATTGAAAGCGACAGTTTTATGAACTCTCGTTGGAAAACGTATAGCAAAAAGCTGCCGTATGCCAAAGATTATACTTTTTCAGATGCTTGCAGTGAAGTAAAAACTTTGCTCGATAAAATAGGGCTGCTTAATTAAACATTTTTGGAAACGCACAGGTTAAGGACTTAGCGTGTTTTACACCCGGACTTCAATTTCGCCTTTTGCCACGAGAGTTTCCGGGGTGACTTCACATTCCACCGCGAAGATTTTTACACCGGCGGATTTTGCTTCCTTTAGGGCATCGGCAAATTCTGCGTGAGTTTCGCGGTTCGGGGTAAAATATTTGCAGCCAGTCATCTGCACGATTATCAGAATCATGCATTCATACTCACCGCTTTTTGATAGCGCGGTTAACTCGCGAACGTGTTTGAGCCCTCGGAGCGTTGGCGCGTCGGGAAAGAGCGCAATACCGTCTTTTTCTAGCGTGCAGCCTTTTACTTCAATGAGTTTTTTGCGGGGGTGGGTAAATTCGTCATTGTATTCAGCGTAAAAATCAAAACGAGAATCTTCCAAAGTGTGTTCAGCTTTTAGAAGCGTAAGCTCTGGAAAAAGTTTTTTATTTTGTAAAAGCCATTCTGCGGCCACTTTGTTCGGAGCAAGACTGTCCATGTTGATAAGGATTTTCTTGTTCTCGCTTGTATTTTTCTCCACCGCAATCAAATCGAATTTTGTCTTCCGTTCAGGATTATCACTTTCTTCTATATAAACAGTCGCGTTTGCTACGAGCAGTTCCTTGCATCGGCCTGTGTTTTTTACGTGAACTGTTTCGGTTTTTCCGTCCAGCAGGACGTGGGCAATGAATCTGTTGGGGCGGTCTAAAAATATTGCTTTTTGTATGCGGGAATAGTGCATGAGAGATTATAGCATAAAAGAAAAATGCGTGAAAGAATTTTTACCGCCGTGAGTCAAACGACAACGCCATTCGAAAAAGAAATATTGGAATTTCAGACTTGATTCGTAAGTTCTTCGCAGTCGCATTGACGTTTTGGGTGAAAACATTTGAAAAATATAGTATGGTAAACTTCGTAGCGTGATGTTATAGCATCTGGAGATAAAAATTGAAAAAACAAAATGCAACTCAACTTCTTCGCTTTAGATTTTTGCCCTCGCTTTTTGCGGTGGACGATGCAACATACAGCGGAGCTTTTAAAAATGAGCCTGTTGCAGCCTTGTACAATCTTGGCTTTGACGTGCGCCCTGTGGCAAGCGTTGACGATGCGGGACTTTTTCTCTGGCAGATTGCAGATTCATTTTTAACAGAGCTTTCAAGAACGGAGGGCCTTGAACTCAGCCGGGAAAACACGTCTGTTTTGCTGACTGGCGATTTAACCGAAAACCTTCTTTCATCACTTCCGTTTGCACCCGGATCCGAAAACGTAAACGCAGAATGGATACAGGCTCTTTGGGCAAATCTGAACGGCTGCTTTTCTTACGAGATTAAAAATTATTCAGGAACCGTAGCCCTTTATCTTGCGGAAAAAGACGAGCGGCTAAAAGTTGCGGAGAGGATTTTCTTTCATCTTGTGGAAAATAAAAACGACGATAAATATCCATTTTCCTTTCTCGCAACCTATTCCACAAAAGACGAAAAGGGAAGCATAAAACACGCGCCTTTAAAATATGCCCTAACCGAATACAAAAATGACCGGGATAAAATCCTGGAGCTTCTTTCCTGCCTTAACCGGGTGGCGGAGGTTTCAAAGATGATTGGAGAATTTACTTCGAGCGGAGAAATGTTCCATCCTCTGCGGCTTACTACAAACGAGGCTTGGCAAATCTTGCGCGACATTCCAAAGATAGAAGAAAGCGGAATCGTCTGTCGCATTCCCGACTGGTGGAAAAAATCACGGCAAAAGGCAAGAGTCTCCGTTTCGCTCACAAAGAAAAAATCACTTCTGGGGCTGGACTCAATCCTTGGAATGGAAGGCTATCTTGAAGTTGACGGAGAAAAACTCACCAAGTCAGAAATCAAAAAAATGCTTGCCATGGACGAAGGCCTTTCGCTCATAAAAGGCAAGTGGGTTGAAGTTGACCACGAGCGGCTGAACTTGCTTTTAAAAGAGATGGAAAAATATCAGGGTGACATAAGCATGTTGGAAGCCCTGCGCATGAGCCTTAATTCAGGCAACGCTGCTTCTGATTCAAAAGACAAAATCGACATAAACGCAATCTCCAACGCCACATGGATTTCAGAGCTTCTCCGTGACCTTCGTTCTGTTTCAAGCACAGGCAAAAAGGCCATGAAGCTTCCTTCAAGCTTTAAGGCAACCTTGCGTCCATATCAGTCAAAGGGCTACGAGTGGCTTTCTAAAATGACAGCCTGCAATTTTGGTGCCTGTCTTGCCGATGACATGGGCTTGGGAAAGACCGTTCAGGTTTTGGCATTTTTGGAAAAATTCCGTGTAGATTCCCCTGATTCAAAAATTCTTCTTGTAGTTCCCGCATCTCTTTTGGGCAACTGGCAGAATGAATGTAAAAAGTTCGCCCCTCTTTTACCGCTCCAGATTTTACATTCGTCAGTTAACCGTAATGCCAAAAACGCAACCCGTCATGCCGTCTTAAAAAATTGCCAGCCCGAAAATGCCCCCAGTCATGCAGAACTTGATTCGGCATCTCTGATTCTGAACCAAGTTCAGAATGACAGTGGCGCAATTCAGAATGGCAGCTTCCCCTTCCTTTCAATCACAACCTACAGCATGGTAAACCGCATGGAAGATTTGCAACAGACAGAATGGGATCTTGTGATTTTGGACGAAGCTCAGGCAATCAAAAATCCGTCTTCCAAACAGACAAAAAGCATAAAGTCGCTCAAAGCCAAAAATCGAATCGCCCTCACTGGAACTCCAATCGAAAACGATTTGACAAACCTCTGGTCGCTCTACGACTTTTTGAACAAGGGGCTTTTGGGAAACTCAACGGAATTCAAACGCTTCGCATCATCGCTAAAAGAAAATCCATCCGGTTACTCAAAACTCAAGGCAATGATTTCACCCTTCATGCTGCGCCGCCTAAAAACAGACAAGTCAATCATCTCTGACCTTCCGGAAAAAATGGAGATGACTGATTATGTAACTCTTTCCCAAAAGCAGCGTGTCCTTTACAAAAAATATGTGGACGACCTTGCAAAACTTTTGGAAAAAGCAAAAGATGATGAAGACCCGATGAAACGCCGCGGACTTGTGCTTGCATCCCTTTTAAAGCTAAAGCAGATTTGCAATCACCCCGACCAGTTCAACGGAGCGGATGGTTTTGCAGAAAAAGACAGCGGAAAGTTTGAGATGCTCAAAGACATCTGCCAGACGATTTACGAAAAACGCGAGCGTGTGCTTGTCTTTACCCAGTTCAAGGAAATATGCCCGGCACTGGATAATTTCCTTTCCGGCGTATTCGGCATAAGGGGCTTTGTCCTTCACGGCGGAACACCAATTTCCAAGCGCAACAAAATGGTGGAAGAATTCCAGAGCGACACTTATATTCCCTACCTAGTCATTTCGGTAAAGGCTGGCGGAACCGGATTGAATCTTACCAATGCAAATCACGTAATTCACTTTGACCGCTGGTGGAATCCCGCAGTGGAAAATCAGGCCACCGACCGCGCATTCAGAATCGGCCAGACAAAAAACATCATGGTTCACAAATTTGTATCGCGTGGCACAATCGAAGAAAAAATCGACGAGCTCATAAAAAGTAAAATCGAGCTTGCGCAAAACGTCATCTCCGCTGACTCCGGTGAAAGCTGGATAACCGAGATGAGCGACAGCGACCTTATGAATATGTTCCGCTTGGACGGGGAGGAATAATCAATGGGTTACTATAACTACTACAGCGGATTTGCCCCTTACGTTTCAGTTGAGGAACACAAGGCAAAGGCAAAAAAATATATCGAAGAGCAGCGCAAAAAAGGCGTGGTGCTTAACCCGGTTGAGCTTGAAGGAAGGACAATCGCAAAAAGCTGGTGGGGAAAAGCCTGGTGCGAAAATCTTGAGCTCTATGCCGACTACGCAAGCCGCCTAGAGCGTGGCAGGAAATACGTCCGCGCAAACTGTGTCCTTGACCTGCAGATTGAAGTGGGAGAAGTAACGGCCTTGGTTCAGGGAAGCGGAAAAAAGCCCTACAATGTCCGCATAAGAATCGACGAACTTACGGAAGAACAGTACGAGAGCATTGTAGAAAAGTGCGCCTCAAAAATCCAGAACATCGATGACCTTGTAAAAGGAAACTTTCCCGACGACCTGAAAGCCCTCTTCACGCAAAAAGGAGCCGGACTCTTCCCGTCAATGGCAAAGATACACTTTAACTGCTCCTGCCCAGACTATGCCGACATGTGCAAACACGTAGCCGCAGGCCTTTACGGAATCGGTTCCCGCTTTGACAAAGACCCGCTCCTCTTCTTCAAGCTTCGTGGAGTAGACACCGACCGCCTGATTGGAAACGCCATCAAGGACAGAATCCAAAGCATGATAGAAAACGCCTCCAAGCCCAGCGACCGCATCATGGACGACGGGGATGTGGCTGCTGTGTTTGGGATGGAGATTTAGAGGGATAGAAAAAAATCCCCGCCTAAAATTCCTCCCAAGCGGGGGCAAGGTCTTAGCAAATCAAACTTTTGAAAATGATGCCTTTTCAATTTCGTTTTTAGCTCGCAATTTGCTTAACTCCTTGCCGGTTGGCCTGCACTCATTCGATGTTTTCAATCTGCTCCTTGTCGCTTTCGTTCAGCTTGCCCATAGCCTTTGCAAGGACAACAAGTCCGATTACGGCGGTTGCGGTCAGGGCGGTTCCGGCAAGAATCGCTCCCCAGTTTACGCCGTCGCCAGATGTGTTCTGTGTTGGCTGCAATTCCTTTCCGTCCTTCCCCAAAAGATAATCCGGTGTAGTCTCAAGAATGTCTGCTATCTTCTGCAGGGGCGGAATTCTGGGGTTCCGTCCGTTTGCGCCGTCAGTCATCCAGCGGCTAACCGTAACCTCGCTCACGCCAAGCCTTGCGGCCAGCTCCAAAAAACATACCGAGAATCCCGGAAAAACGTACGGAGAATTTTTTAAAACACGCCGAGTTTTTTAGAAAACTCCGTATGTTTTTGACAAATTCTCGGCGTGTTTTCGGGTAAAACTCGGCGTGCCCGTGTTAGAGAGTTAAACTATAAAAAAACACATTTATTTGATATAATTTTGAGAATTGAATATTTTGATGGATAAATAAGTGCAAATGTTACCAGAACAAAACATTGATATAAAAGAAAACAACCTTCTCAAAATTGACCGTTCCTTGCTTGAAATTCTTTTAAAGGACAAGACGACCGGGAAAAACATAATTTGGGCAACGGACAATTATTCTAAATATGGAGAGCTTTACACTTCGGAGAAAGAAATAAAAATTGAGCTGATAACTTCCCGTCACGGCGGAGTAATAAAACCGAGGGTTGAAAAATCAAAAGAAGAACGACTGCAGCGAGTGCGTCAAAAAGCAGAAGTCTTTACTCCAAGCTGGGTTTGCAATCTTCAGAACAATTTGGTTGATGAAACATGGTTTGGGCGAAAAGATGTTTTTAATGTAGAAAAAGAACATTCATGGGAAACAACAAAAGAAAAAATTCAATTTTCAGACGAAAAAGGCAAAACTTGGCAGGATTATGTCAATTCAAACCGACTGGAAATTACTTGCGGCGAAGCTCCTTATCTTGTGAGCCGTTATGACACTGTTACTGGTGAATATATAGAGGTTCCAAATAGGATAGGTCTTTTAGACAGAAAACTTCGTGTTGTTGCTGAGAATACTGATGGTCGCGAAGATTGGCTAAAATGGGCAACTGTTGCCGTGCAAAGTTCTTATGGCTTTGAGTGGCAGGGAGATAATATTCTTATTGCACGAGAAAACCTTCTTTTTGATGTCGCAGAGCACTATGAAGCAAACTTCCATGAAAAACTTCAAACTCAGGATTTAGTCGGTTTTGCAAAGATTATTGCATGGAATATCTGGCAGATGGATGGCTTGAAGTTTGTTATACCGAATTCCTGTTGTGCAAAAGAAATTGTAGAGGAAGATTTATTTGAAAGTCACGTGATTTCAAAACCATGTGAAGGCTGCAAACTTGGCTATGGCGAAAAATCTTATTTCAAACACAACGGAATCTATTGCAAAATCCGTGACTGGAAGGAGAATAAAACTTTACGTTTCGTAGATATAATGAAAGAGGGAGAAAAAAATGATTGAAAATATAAACCTGAATTTTCTCATTCGAGGCCGTGTTGATCCGTATATCTACGCTTTTGAAACAAACACCGTCCCGAATTTTCTCAAAGTCGGTGACACTTATCGTCCTGTTGAAGTCCGTCTTGATGAGTGGCGAAAATTCTATTCTGATTTGAAAAAGAAATACGAGCATATTGCAAAAGTTGATGATAATACATATTTTAGGGATTATTCCGTACATGATTTTTTGATTCAGAATGGCTTCCGCCGAATCGAAAAAGATGATGTCAAAAGCGGAATTTATCTTTCAAACGAGTTTTTTATGAATGCAAAAAAAGAAAATGTTGAAGAGGCAATAAAAGACATTCAAAAATCATTTGAGAAGAAAGATAATAGGTACGCTTTTTATGATGTGGAAGATAATTTGCCTTTAGGAGATTTTGACTTTAAGCGTGATGCGGATTGGAAACCGCGAGAGAATCAGAAAGCTGTCATAGAGAATTTTTCAAATGCAGTCAAAAAAGGTCGCAACAATTTGCTGATGTTCGCAGTCATGCGTTTTGGAAAGTCTTTTACATCTCTTTGTTGCGCAAAAGCTATGAAAGCAAAACTGACTGTTGTTGTTTGCGGAAAGACAGCAGTTCGTCTGGAATGGAAAGAAAATGTTCAGCGTCCAAAAATACTAGACGGCTTTGAATTTGTTGATTCAGATTCAATGTCAAGAAATCCAGCCGTCATTTCAGAAAAACTTGCAGAGGGCCATTCTGTAGTTGTTTTTCTTACCATGCAGGATTTGCTTGGAGAAGATATAAAAACTCGCCATGCTGATTTGTTCAATTTAAACAGTCAGAAAAAACTTGATTTGCTCATTATAGATGAAACTCATTTTGGAGCAAGGGCAGAAGAATTTGGAAAAGTTCTTGGTACTTCGACTACGCTCAGTAACCAAAACAATCGTACGAAACTTTCAAAGGCAGAGAAATCAAATGGTTATGACGAATCTTTTGACGACCTTGAAAATCAGATAAAAGTTTTTTCTCCAAAAGTAAAGCTTCATCTTTCAGGAACTCCTTACAGAATTCTTTTGGATAACGAATTTGAAAGTGATGATATTGTCGGAATGGTTCAATACAGCGACATTATCAACGAAAAAGAAAAGTGGGATAAAGAAAATATTGAAAAAGACGAATGGGAAAATCCTTATTACGGCTTTCCTCAGATGATTTGCTTTGCCTTTAATCTGAATGAATCAGCCAAAGCAAAACTGGCAGACTTAAAAAATAACGGCTACGCCTATGATTTGGATGAATTGTTTAGTCCTGAATCAACATCAAAGGCAGATGAAAAACACAATCAGTTCAAATACAAAGATGAAGTTTTAGACTTGCTCCATGCAATTGACGGAAGCAAAGAAGATGAAAATATTTTCAGTTTCTTGAATTATGACAAAATCAAAAAAGGCTCAATGTGCCGCCATATCGTCATGGTTCTTCCATATTGTGCTTCCTGTGATGCAATGGAAAATCTTTTAAAGGCTGAATGTTTTAATAATCTGAATGATTACGAAATTATAAATATTGCAGGTTTTGATTCAGAAAAAATAATGAATAAGCCTGATTATGCCGCCCGTGTCAAAGAAAAAATCGAAAAGTATGAATCAGAAGGAAAAAAGACAATTTCTTTGACAGTAGGGAAAATGCTTACAGGCTCGACCGTCAAAGAATGGGACACGATGATTTTCTTGAGGAATACATCTAGTCCTCAAGACTATGACCAGGCAATTTTCCGCTTGCAAAGTCAGTATGTTAAGACTATAAAGAGTGAGGACGGCAAAATCATAAAACAAGACATGAAGCCACAGACTATTCTTGTTGATTTTGATCCTGTCAGAATGTACACATTGCAGCACAAAAAGTCTCTTATAGCAAACATAAATAAATCTGAACGAGGAAATGAAGTTCTGGATGCAAAATTAAAAAGAGAACTTGAAATTGCGCCAATCATTTTTATGAATCATTCAAAGCTTGGTATGGTAGAAGCTCAGGATATTGTTGATACAATCCGCAATTACAATGCCAATAAGAGCATGATGGATGAAACTTTCGATATAGAAATTGACCAGCGGATTTTTGAAGATGAATCAATCCGCTCAATAATCGAAAAACAGCCGGAAGTTACGGCAAAAGGCATTAAGTTTGATGTGTCAGCTTACGGCTCAGAAGACGACGGCGATGATATTGATACGCCAGAAACACAAACGGATGGAGATTCAGAGTTTCAAAATACAGAGAAAAAAGATAATGTGCAGACTGAGGAATGTGATGCAAAAGCATTAGCAAGCAAGCTGCAAGGTTATTATTTTAAGCTCTTGCTTTTTGCCTTTATTTCTGAAAAAGATGAAAAGAGCGTTTCAGATATAATTTTCAATATCGAAAATGATACAGAAGGAAAACGCATTGGAAAGAACCTTCAGATTAATGTAAAAGAATTAAAACTTGTCCGTGACAAAATCAATCCGCAGATTCTATCTTATCTTGAAGACAAAATTCAAAATATCAATCAGCTGGGAAAAGAAATAAGTCCGGATAAGATTGGAATAGCCTTAAAGAAAATGTCACGCCTTTCTGTTTCGGAAGTAGTAACGCCGGATAATGTCGCAATGGAACTTGTGAACAATCTGCCTGATGATATTTATGCAAGCGACAAGTTCCTAGACATTGCTTCAAAAACCGGGGAATTTGCAAATGCACTTTTACAAAAATATGGCGAAAAAATAAAGAAGAATGTGTACAGCATTCCGACATCGGGCGTAACTTATGAATGTACAAGGAAGATTTATAAACTTTTAGGAATGCCTGTAGAGCATATTTATTCTGATTTTACTTCGTATGATTTGATAGATACAACCAAAAATGAAGAAATCCTCAAGGAGCTTAAAGATATGAATTTTGATACAATAATTGGTAATCCACCATATCAGGTGATTGCTACAGGAGATGCAAACGGCTCAGATCCAATTTATCATTTATTCATTGATGCAGGAAAACAATTTTGCAGTCGTGAAACTTTGATTCACCCTGCAAGATTTTTGTTTAATGCTGGGAAAACTCCTAAAGACTGGAATCAAAAAGTTCTTAATGATGATCATTTTAAGGTTCTTGGATATTGGGCAAATTCTTCACAAATGTTCCCTGATGTTGATATAAAAGGTGGGGTAGCAATAACACATTGGGATAATAAAACTGATTTTGGAAAAATAGGAACTTTTGTAGCATTTGAAGAATTACGCTCAATTTTGAAGAAAGTAAAAAATGATGAGTTTAAGACTTTTTCTGATTTAGTTTACGGAAGAGATTTATATAAACTTACTGAAATCCTATATGAAGAAAATCCTTTTGCAGAAAATCGGCAGAGTAAAGGACACCGATATGATTGTGGTTCAAATGTCTTTGATGTTTTCCCAGAATTATTCTATGACGAAAAACCTAACGATAAGAAAGAATACGCAAGAGTTTTAGGACGAACAAATAATGTTCGAATTGAAAAATGGTTCAGAAAGGATTATCTGAAAATTCCAGATAATTTTGATTTCTATAAAGTTTTTGTTCCTAAGTCAAACGGTTCGGGGGCGATAGGCGAAGTACTATCGACCCCGATGGTCGGCGAGCCGATGGTCGGCTGTACGACAACGTTTTTAAATATTGGAAAATTTGAAACCCAGTTTGAAGCAGAAAGCTGCTTAAAATATATCAAAACAAAATTTGCACGTACGATGCTTGGTACTCTCAAAGTAACGCAAGATAATCCTCGTGAAACATGGTTGAATGTTCCTCTCCAAGACTTCACCGTAACCAGCGACATCGACTGGAACAAGTCTGTTTCAGAAATAGATAAGCAGCTGTTCGATAAATACAATTTAAGCAAACCAGAACGTGATTTTATAGCTAGCAAGGTTCGGGAGATGTTGTAGTTTTATGAGTGTAAAAGATAAAATAAATTCTAACATAATTCCATATCTCGATGAAATTGCAAATCGTCTGTTCTCTAATCAGGCCGCTATTATGGTCGGTGCAGGATTTAGCAAGAATGCAATACCTAACGGTTTTTCAGAAAAGCGATTTCTAGATTGGAAGGAATTGGGGAATGAGTTTTACAAGAAACTAAATGGGTGTTATCCGCCAAAAACAGATAATTATTTGAATGTACTTCGTTTAGCAAATGAAGTTGAAGCTGCTTTTGGTCGTCCAGTTCTTGATACAATCTTACAAGATTCTATTCCAGATGTGAATTATATTCCATCTGAATTACATAAAAAGTTATTAAATCTGCCATGGACAGATGTATTCACAACGAATTATGATACATTGTTGGAACGAAGTGCTGAAACACTTGTCGATTATAAATATACTGTAGTGCGAAATAAAGATGATTTAATTGGTGCAACAAAACCTAGAATTATCAAATTACATGGAACTTTTCCATCTTCACGACCTTTTATAATAACTGAAGAAGATTATCGTAAATATCCAAAAGATTTTGCGCCTTTTGTAAATACTGTTCAACAATCATTACTAGAAAATACTTTATGTCTTGTAGGTTTTTCAGGAACAGATCCGAATTTCCTCCAGTGGATTGGTTGGATTCGTGATAATTTAGGAAAAAATGTACCCAAAATATATCTTATTGGAACATTTTCTTTTTCAGAAGCCCAATTGAAGCTTTTTGAACAGCAAAATATTATTGTTGTAAATATTTCTGTTTCAGAATCTGCAACTAACAAACATTATGATGCTTTAGATTTATTTATTAAGTATTTGAATGAGCAAGAACAGAGAAAAAATAAAAATTTCTATGACTGGTCATATCATGAAGAGCATATATTTCATTTTACAGATCAATATAAAAATAATCCCATAGAGCTTTTTGAAAAAGCAATACAAAATTGGAAGAATTTGCGATTATCTTATCCTGGTTGGGTGATTCTTCCTGAAAATAAAAGAACGAGCCTCCAATATGAAACTTTTCAAGGAATAGAAGAGTTTTTGAAATATAAAGATGTACTTTCTGATACTATTTTATTTGATTTTTTAAGCGAATTAATTTGGCGACTGGATATTATATTATATCCTGTAACACTCGAAATAGCTTCAATTATTGAAATCGTTATTTCAAAGGACAATTATAAAGAAAAGGACTTATCTAGTTTTCTTATAGCTTTAATGCGTTGCTATAGAAGGTGTGGTGAAATTGAAAAATGGAATAATGCTAGTGATAGGTTTGCGGCAAAGCAAGATTTATATCCAAAAGAAATTCTTTTAGAATATAAATATGAGAAAACATTAAACGCCCTGTTCCATTTGAATTATAAAGAAATAAAGAAAAATCTTTCTGAATGGGAGATAGATTCTTCTTTTCCATTTATGAATGCTAAAAAGGCTGGATTACTTGCAGAAATAGGAGAAGTTGTCGAAGCAAAAAAAATATTAGAACAGGCTCTTGTCGATATTCGACATTTGCAAATCTCTAGCGATATTGATAACAATTGTCTTTTGTTATCTCAAGAAGCGTATATTATCTCATTGTATGAAAATATTATTTTTTCTTCACCTGTTCGGTATAATAAAAATTCTGACGACAAAGATATAGATTATAATCAAGTTCATGAAAAGTATTCTGGAAGATTGATAGAATTACAGAAAAAACTCATAAATCCAGATCAAGAAAATAAATATTTTAAACTTGTATTGACGACAATGTATAAAGTTGTACCACTCTTTGAAGAAAAAAATGAGTTCGAAATACAAAACAAATCTTACATTCGTCATTTTGGTGAAGATACAAAACCATTAAAGAATGCACTTGCATTTTTAATTTTCACTGAAAAAATCGGACAACCATTTTCGATTTTCTCCAGAGGTGGCAAGCTTAATATAAGCATAGATGTAGCGAATGGTGCAGCACAACGAATTGCCAATCATTATTCATTTTGGGCCATTTCAATTTGTTGTAGATTGGATGATGACAAATTATCTGAACAACTATTTTCTCGAGAAAAAATTGCAAATTTTTCTTCCGAATATGCAAATAATCTTTGTAAAGATTTTTTAGAAACATTGGATGAAAACGAAATAGAAATAAAGAAAATTTTTGATAACAATCAGATGAGTTTCCCCCAAATCCTTGCCAAATCGCTTCCTGAGCTCATTTCACGATTATGTTGCAGATGCGATTTTCATGCAAAGAAAAAAATTTTAAACTTTATAAAGAAAAACTATTCTTGTGCTGAACGACGACAATATCAAAAATTAGATAATCTTACGAAAAGATTCATGAAATCTCTTTCTGTAAATGAACAAATTGAATTATTTAAAGATATTGTCAATATTGATATTCCAAATACAATAGTTCCCATTGAACAAGGAAAACTTGTTCCATTAACTTTTTATTTATCAATATCTAGAAAAGATATAACAAATAACAGAAAAGAAACTTTTACAGATGAACAACTAGAAAAATTTTTTGTTGCAATGGAATCAAAAAATGATTTTATACGGCAATGGGGAATAAATGTATTAACAGAACTTTTTGAATTAGATTGTTTCACCGTGAAACAGACGAACAAATTTAAAAAAAATTTATGGAAAAAAACAGATGAAAAAACTCATTTGCCTGCTAAGACGAATTATATGCTTTATTCATTTTTAAATTTACCGCATCCAAAATCGATAAATATAAAAAAATTATTAAAAACATATATACTAGAATTTTCTTTGCCAAACTATAAAACACTTACTGTAAGAACTTTTAATTCTCGTGATGAAATAGTCGAATACTTTCGAGAAATCATTTTCTGCGAATTCTTTTTACATTGGAGTTATGATGAATTTTCAATTCTAATAAAAAAAATGTATAAATTTTGGGAGAATGGAAAAGAATATACCGAAAAGGATGATTTTTGGGGAGATTCAGAAGTGTACAATCAGTGTATTGCTATGAAACAAGCTCTGGCAGTACTATGTCGTTCTGTAAAAAATATAAAAGATAAAGAAAGAGAAATAATACAATCTTTTATAAATGATTTTCCAAAATATGGAATTAATTCTCTTGAATTAGAATTTAGTTGTTTGAATTGGTTTCAAAAAGAATTTAATGTTTTATTAGTAAAAATAAAAGAGAAATTAATTACTTCTGATTCTGATGTTGTTGCAGATGGAATGAAATCTTTTCTTGCCATATTGAAACAAAGTAGAAATAAAATACTAATTATGAAAATTTGGCAAGAAATATCTCAATGCATACTGTATAAACGTGACGACAGTTTAGTTACATCATTGAATTATTTGAGTTCAACCCTTACAAAAAAATATATTGGAACGATGCCAAAAGAGATTAAAAATAATTTTCTGATTTTTTTGAAAGCAATGGCAGAAGAGACAGATTTAAATAATAGCAATAACTTAGAAATTGCACTTAAATTAGCAATCCGTGAGAATTGTGCTTCGTTGGCATTTAATTTTTATTTAGAATATTTGAAACAAAAAGAAAACGTTCCGACAGAAGTTTTGTTATGGAAAGATATTTGTAATTCAAATTCAGAATTTGCAGAGATTCGCAATGCATGGAGAGATTTATGAAGACAAATATTTTTATTACGAGGAGTTCTAATTAATGTCCGAATCCCAGTTAATCGAATACAAAGAATCTTGGCGTGATGAATATCTCAAATGGATTTGCGCGAGTTTTGCTTGTCAAAACTCGTTTAGCAAGACGCGAAGCGGATTGCGACGTTTTGCAAATGCGCAGGGCGGCGTGCTTTATATTGGTAAGCGAGATGACGGTTCTGTTTGTGGCGTTGCCGATTCAAAGAAGCTTATGGAAGATATCCCTAACAAAGTTCGTGATGCACTTGGATTGATTGTTGATGTTGATTTGATTACTGAGAACGGACTTGATGTTATAAAAATCACTGTTGAAGAAAATCCTTATTCTGTGAATTACAAGGGTGAGTATCATTATAGAACTGGAAGCACAAAACAGCTTTTGCAAGGTTCGGCACTGACTAATTTTCTTTTACGTAAGACAGGTAAAAACTGGGATTCTGTTCCGCTTGAAAATGTGAGTGTTGATGACCTTGATAAAGAAAGCTTTGATATTTTCCACCGTGAAGCAATTCGTAGCGGAAGAATGAGTAAAGATGACTTAAAACTTTCAAATCAGGATTTGCTTGAAAAGTTTTATGTTGAGCTGAGTCCGAAAAACTTTTTGAACTCAACCGTCATCTGCTTAAAATCCACAATCATCATCAGGATTAACAATTCCAACTCCTTTTGCATAGGCACAACTTTCGATTTAATTCTTTGCAGACAATTTTTTTTGTCAAGCTGTCTATTGTGTATGAAACGGCAGTTCCGCAGTGTGTGGAATGGGCTATCCACTGTCTGTGGAATGGACTATCCACAGACAGTGGATAAGACAGATCTTGTTTGAAGTGCAAATGTTTTACGAAATCGTGGTTCTTTCCGCATTTTTTATCGTTTTAGTGATAATAATTACAGGTGCTACAACAAATAGTGTTACCAAGGGGCTTGTTTTTGATGTAAAAGATTTGAAGATTTACTAAAAGGTTGTGGGGAAAATATGACAATGGAAAAACATATTCCGCCTCAAAGCTCTTGGGCCTAAAAATCTGCTGTTCGGTAGCAATGGCGAACAACAGATTTCCTTCCTCGGTTTACGATTCTGTTACCGCGTTTCCGTTGGCTCCGAGCCGTTAATGGCGGTGAGTTCGTCTTTATTTGGTTTTGTGCCGAATTCTTTTGCCACTATGCTTCGGCTTTCGTATCGCTTAATCACTCGTTTTTCAAAAGCTTCTTTTATCAAATCATCAACTTCAAGACTTTCATAAATCCGCTTTGCTTCTTCTACGCTGGCATGAAGAACCGGGTGGCGCGGAGAGAAGAGAACGCAACAATCTTCGTACGGGAGAATTGACGTTTCGTAAGTGCCGATTTCAAGGGCCGTGGCAATAATTTCTTCTTTGTCCATTCCTACTAGCGGGCGGAGAAGTGGATATTCTGCGAAGCTTTCGGTGCACTCCATGTTCTGCAAAGTCTGGCTCGCAACCTGACCAAGGCTCTCGCCTGTGATGATGCAGCCTGCACGGGTTCGTTCTGCAAGCATGTTCGCGCACTTCATCATGCACAAACGGAGCATTAAAGTCGTGTATTCTTCTGGCGATTT
Organism: Treponema zioleckii; assembly: GCF_014737315.1. Lineage (GTDB taxonomy): Bacteria > Spirochaetota > Spirochaetia > Treponematales > Treponemataceae > Treponema_D > Treponema_D zioleckii. Next base: position 25,230 of record NZ_JPUF01000055.1, read on the forward strand.
CTTTTTAATCTGCATCTGAACGTCCGTAAACGGAATGATGTTTATGTGGCTTCGCATTCCGTAGCCCGCGATAATTTCTGCAAGATGCTCAACTTTCTCGCGCGCCTGGTCGCTTGTGTAAGGGTAGGCGTGGAAGTAGCAGCAGTCAACGCTCATTCCGCGTCGCATCATGCGGTAGCCGGCAACTGGGCTGTCGAGCCCGCCCGAAAGAAGCAGAAGTCCTTTTCCGGAAACGCCTACAGGAAGTCCGCGCCGTCCTTTTATTGAGTCTGAATAAACGAAGCACTTTTCGCGCACTTCAATGTTTATCGTTACGTCCGGGTTGTGAACGTCTACGTCAAGAATCTTTTGCTGGTAAGCGAGCGTCGCTCCTTCGCGCATTATTCCGTAGTGGTCGTAAGGAAATGATTTATCACTTCGTCGCGCTTCGAGCTTGAATGTTTTGCAGCCAAGTTTTTTTGCCGCAAGGCACTGATTCACGACTTCTTTTTGAATCGCCTCGATATTTTTTTCTACAACAATCGCCTCTGCCCAGCCTGTAATTCCCAAAAGATGGTTCAGAGTCCATTTTACAGCTTCAACCGATTCGTCCGGGCATTCAATGTACATTCGCCCTGCGCGAAGTTTTACCTCTGCCTGCACAGACTGCAAGTTCGCCCGCGCGTTTTGAGCAAGAACCCTTTCAAAAGTTTTGATGTTCGAGCCTTTTAACATCAGCTCGCCAATTTTTCCTAAAAATGTATGAGTCATTCTAAAAATATAGCCGAAATAAGATTTTTATTGAAGTGAGAAAGGAAAACGGGTTTGCAAGGTTTGACACAGATGAACACGGATGAACGC